>JBDOMS010000256.1:0-10188 GCA_039831735.1 Pirellulales bacterium | reverse complement strand
CTATGATAAATGCCATGGCAATGAATACTATGGCCCCAATAGGTTCGGTAGCAGAACAGAATGGCGGATTGATGGCGCAGTCAAAAGGACTTCAAAAGCCCGTTTAATTGCTCATCAAAATAGTGGTAACGACGCAACAAGTCTCGTGGAAATTGATGTCGTTCCTGCACGCGGTTTGTTTGATCGGATGGTTCTTCATGGTCATCGCGCAACCGTTCGCTGCACGAATCCCGGTGGACAGGCTGCATTCATGGAAAACTGGAGACGTGAATGTACGACTAGGCCGCAAACTGGAGGGGTTGCACTTGTACTTGGTGCAGGCAATGTGACAGGGCTCGCTGTCGCGGATGCAATTTGTCAAGTATTCGAGCATGGTCGATCAGCACTTGTAAAACTTCATCCAATACATGAATCGTTGGTCGAGGTCTTGCAACAGGCAGTTGCACCTTTGGTCGATGCAGGGCTCATCTCTTTTGTTGTTGGTGAAAACGATGTGGTCGAGCAACTCCTTCGTGCGGATGATATTACGCACGTGCACTTGACAGGTGGTCATCGGGCGTTCGAATCAGTTACAGAAAAAACAACAAAACCTATCACGTGTGAACTTGGCAATGTGACGCCCTGGTTTGTATTGCCGGGCCGGTACACCACAAAACAGCTAAACTTTCAAGCAGATCTTGTTGCAGCTTCTATTATCAATAATACATCGTTCAACTGCATCGCTACGAAGTTGGTAGTGACATGTCGTCAATGGGAACAGCGGAATGCGTTCCTTGATAGAAACTCATATCGTTTACAGAATCTTCCTCGACGGCCAGCATGGTTTCCCGGATCTGCAGAAACGTGGGAACAGGCCTCAGGCCAGATGCTTCCTCAGGATGGGCTGTTGCCATTCGTGTTTCGAACCGGCCTCCCGCTCGAGACTGACCCGTCTTGGAAGGCTCATGAATGGTTTGTCCCAGTAGTTGATGAAATGACGTTGGATGCTAAAGACATTGAAGAGTTTTGTTTGAAATCAACGGCTCTTGCTCGAAGGCTTCCTGGATCGTTGGCTGCAAGTGTGACCGTCCCACAGTTTCTCTCTTCGTGGGATACTGTCCGAGCGAATCTACTTCTTGAGCATTTGCCTTTTGGTGTAGTGGCACAAAACTGTTGGTCCGCCATTGCGTATTCAATGGGTGCCGTTCCGTGGGGAGGTCATCCGGGGGGAACTCGATCAGATCCTAAGAGTGGTATTGGTTTTGTCCATGATCCTTTCATGTTTCCTCTTATCCATAATTCCATCATCCGTGGACCACTCGTCTCACAAATACGACCTCCTTGGTTTCCGTGGCATACTCGAAGCAAGATTGTTTTTCAGCACATGATTGAACTGTATGCATCTCTTGCAAGAGATCGAAGTGGCTTAATGCATCTTCTGCGCATGATGCCATCCGTCTTGCGGGGTTAAGGTGTGATACCTTGCCGAATGCGTAGGTTTCAGCGTCGCCGAGCTGTACGCTTTCTTGGTTCTTTTGCTTTCGGATGCGATGATGTGTGTGCCATGTCATCACTACACGGTTCAAATTTTTCAGCTTGTTCAGTCAGCTCATAGAGGAATCGACTCGGACGACAAGGTTTTGTCTTTCCCCACTTCATTCTGGTCAGGCACAGCGTTAACGCAAGTCGTTTTCTGGCTCTTGTGACACCGACGTAACAGAGCCGGCGCTCTTCATCAACGGCTTGAATGCCATCCTTCAATGAACGAACATGTGGCAGAAGTCCTTCTTCCATTCCCACCATCCAGACGCAGTCAAATTCGAGCCCTTTTGCGGCATGCAGTGTCATGAGTCGGAGTTTGTTGCCTTTCCCCTTGTCCTGGTCATTCTCGAGCCGTTCGGCCTCCGTGATTTCAAGAATGAGGTCATCTAAAAACTGCCTGGCAAGTTGAACAAAGTCGTTACAGTTGTTGGTAATACGATGTGTTTTCTCATGCTGAGCTAACGCATTCACCACGTCTTCCACACAGAGCCAACGGGCCTCCGCTTCGTTGAGGTCATCGTCATAAACCCGTTCAAGATACTTCTTGTAACCTACCTGATCTAAGGCGATTCGAAGTGTCTCTGCTGCACCAACTGTGGCAGCACTGTCTCGAAGAGCCACAAGTTGTTCAAGCGAATGCATTCCTCCTCTTGCTGCACGAGTCAGCTCATTATTGTTGCTAGCGTGTTCTAATTCCTGCCATAGGCTTCGTCCAGCGATCGAAGCGGCATTACGACATTTTTCAATGGTGTGATTACTCAGTCCGCGTGGTGGTACATTGGCAATCCGGGATAAGGCCATATCGTCATTCGGGTCGATAATAAGTCGCAAGAATGCAAGGATGTCCTTCACCTCACGTCTATCAAAAAATGAGCGGCTCCCAATCAACTCGTAAGGGATGTCTCGTCGCCTCAGTTCTTGTTCGAAGACTCGTGTTTGCTCACCAGTTCTGACAAGAATCGCTGTCTCAGCAGGGATCGTTGCCCCCTCCCGTAGCAAACTTTCAACCTCACTGACAACATCTTGCGCTTCATTCACTTCATCCTGAGCTTGATTGATGGTAGGCGGAACTCCTGCTGGAGACTTCGATACGAGCGTTTTGCCGTGGCGTTTGGAGTTGTGCGTAATAAGCGCGTTGGCGGCCTTGATGATTTCTGGTGTTGACCGGTAGTTTTCCTCGAGGCGCACGACAGTGGCATCTGGCCAACGATGTGCAAAGTCAAGAATGTGATGGATCTGCGCCCCACGCCACGCGTAAATGGATTGGTCGTCATCTCCAACAACACAAAGACTTTGATGATCACGCGCTAAAGCCATCAAAATACGTTCTTGTATGCCACTCGTATCTTGATATTCATCAACAAGGATATGGTCAAATCGACGTGATTCCTTCTGACGGATGTCCTCGTGCGTTGTAAATAATGCGTCAACAGAGATAAGAAGGTCATCAAAGTCCATGGCTCCGACAGCTTTGAGTGCTTCCTGATAACGACGGTATCCAGCAGCTGCGAGTTCCCATGATTCATCCGCATCTGCTGAAAGATTCGAGAAAGCATCAGCTGGACGAATACCAACACTTTTCCAACGACTGACACGTTGAAGAAGATCGGCAGGTCGTAGAGATGCGTCTGGTACTCTCAGGTCCTTGAGTACTTTTCGAGCAGTACCTTCCTGATCACCTCTATCAATAATGATAAATCGCTCTGGATACCCTAGCCGCGAAGCATGACGACGAAGGATACGGACGCACAGTGAATGGATCGTAGAGATTTCCGGTTTCGGCCCATCTTTCTTACGTTTCAAAAGTTGATTGGCTCGGCCAAGCATTTCCCGTGCTGCACGGTTGGTAAAGGTGACTGCGAGAATTCGAGAGGGACAGGCCCCTCGTTTCACAAGTTGTGCGATTCGTGAAATAACAACACGGGTTTTTCCTGTGCCTGCCCCCGCCAGGACCAAAAGGGGGCCTGCTGGCGCGGAAACAGCTCTTAATTGGGCTGCGTTCAGGTTTGGTGGAAAATTTTTATTCATCTTTTATTTGCCACCAAATGTAGCACACGGCACAACCGGCTTGACTTTGTAGTGGAAGAACGATTCTATTCCAGATTGAATTTTCACGACGGAGATATATTCCCCATGGATCCAAAGATCGATCCGGACAATGTGCTTGTTGAAAAATTGCTTGATTTCATGGACCGATTGCGTCCCCATGCAAATGCTATTCTGCTTGGTGTGGGAGGAGCGGCTGTTCTGCTTGTTGCGTGGATGCTTATTTCAAACCAGACATCAGCCGGTCGTTCGCAGAGTTGGGATGCATTTCTCGATGCCATTGCAAGTGATAGCCAGCCTCTTCTTGTTGATTCGCTCAACGACGTAATCTTTCGGTACCCTGGAACGTCAGCAGCTCAGTGGTCAGAGGTTGTCTTAGCTGATTTTGCTGTGAACGAAGGAACAGATCTTCTTTTTTCAAATAAGGAGCAAGGGCGGACACGACTGCAGTCAGCTGTGGAGAGATATTCAGCAGTGTTGTCTTCTCGTCCTGATGGGCTTTTGGCAACACGAGCCACATTCGGTCTCGCAAAAGCGAGAGAAAGTCTTGGGCAATTTGAAGACGCTCGTCGAGGATATGAGGTGGTTTCGACTGAAGGAACCAGCAGTGGCTTCTCCCGGCTGGCAAAGAATCGAGTGACGAACCTCAACCTGCAAGATACTCAGCGGTGGTATGATTGGTTTGCATCGCAGTCATTTGTGACCCCTCAAGAGGAAATAGAAGATTCTGAAAAGACCTCTCCGAGTAATTCAGATCCTGATATTTCATCCCAAGACGACGAAGCGACCCAAGACGACGACGCGACCCAAGACGACGAAGCGACCCAAGACGACGACGCAACCAAAGATAGTTCCAAATCACGTGACCCCCAATGAGTGGAAAGCTGGTGAAGCGGCGACGTTTGTGGTTGAGTCACATGACGTGGGCACGCGTTTGGATAAATTTCTTGCAATACGCTTTCCGGATAGAAGCCGTTCTTATCTTTGCCGAGCTATCGAAAAGGGTGCAGTTCGTATTGATGGTTTGCAGGCTCGTGCCTCGGCAAAATTGAAACAGGGATCGACTATTCGTTTTACTGTGCCAGAACCTCCTCGGGCGGGGCCTGAGGCGGAAGACATTCCACTCGAGTTTCTGTTTAAGGATGACTGGCTGGCAGTCATTAATAAGCCAGCGGGAATGGTTGTGCATCCCGCGAAAGGCAATTGGAAAGGCACCCTTGCCGGGGCTCTGAAATGGCATCTAGAAAAAGAGACTGGATCGGGAACGATTGGGTTATCAACCACTGGAGGTGCTGCTCGTCCAGGGATCGTTCACCGATTGGATCGAGATACGACCGGTGTGATTATCGTCGCAAGAAATGAAAAAGCACATCATGCGATTGCCAAGCAATTTGAGCAAAGGACTACGCAAAAAACATATTTGGCGATTACGCAAGGTTGTCCACAACTCGATCGTGATGAAATCAATTTGCCAATCGGAATTCATCCATATCAGCGTGAAAAAATGGCTGTGCGTCGAGATCATTCAACCAGTCGTCAAGCCATAACGCGTTTTGAGGTTCTTGAGCGTTTTTCTGGTGCAGCACTTGTGAAGGTGATGCCACGCACCGGCCGAACGCATCAGATCCGGGTTCATATGGCAGCGATCGGCTGTCCAGTACTGTGTGATGGTTTGTACTCGGGGCGCACGGTTCTCGAGCCTTCTTTTTTTGGCGTTGCATCAAACTCAGAGACTCAAGCAACGCCACTTATCTGTCGTCAGGCACTTCATGCCTTTGAACTTGAAATCAGGCACCCTCACACACACAAAACGGTGGTTTTCAATGCCCCTGTGCCTGCTGATATGGATCGCGTGCTTAGGGCGTTGAGGAGCCTGTAAACGTTCCAGGATCATCCTGAGGGTCTTCCTGAAGGAGTGGAAACTCAAGAACAAAGGAACTGCCTTTTCCAGGCATGCTTTCAGCTGTGATGTCACCTCCATGTTCGCGAAGAATCTTACGGCTTACCGTAAGTCCAAGGCCAGTGCCTTGTGCGCCCTTTGTGGAAACGAAGAGGTCAAAAATATTCGCAAGGGTTTCAGAATCCATCCCCGAGCCGTTGTCCGAAATACTGAGTCTTACTTGTTTGGCTGATTCATCTAAGTGAAGTACCAGTGAGATGGCGGGATCTGTACAACCCTCAACGGCATCGAGAGCATTTGAAACGACGTTAAGTACTGCACGAGACATTGCTTCGGGGTCGAAAATAAGTTGTGGAAGATTTTCAGGTTTCTCCCACTGGACTGTCACATGTCCTTCTTCGATCCGCTGCTGGACGGTCTCAAGTATGTCATCAATCAATGACACAAAATTCGTAGGAACTGGATCGGGTTCACGCTCTTTGCTAAAGGAAAGCATGTCCATGACAAGTGATGAAATTTTATTTTGATTACGTCGGACGATATCCCATCCTTTGTGAAGTACTGGTACATCTTCATTTTCAAGGCCCATTTCAACGAGATAACTTCCTCCACGGATGCCTTGCAGAATATTCTTGATGTGATGTGAAAGAGTTGCGATAGTCGTGCCGATGGCAGCCAATCTTTCAGATTGTACCATCGCAGAATAGTACGTCGTATCTTCAACAGCCATCGCAGCCTGATGCCCTATGGCGATCATAAGCTTGAGATGCTCATCACTGAATCGACGCTTGCTTGATTCCATTGCTTCGGCGAGTGGAACCATTGTGTCAACATAAATGACTCCGACAGTGTCATACCGTCCTTGGAGAGGCACACAAATGGCCTCACGTACTCCAGTTCGAACAATGCTATGTCCAGATGCAAAACGGTCATCGTCTTGCGCGTCACTGGTGAGTACTCCTTCACGTTTGTCGAGAACATAGTCAAGAATTGTTCTACTTATTGCCATCGATGTTGTGGCGTTGCCTTTACGATCCCGGTGGGCTTTTGTCTTGAGTTCTTGGGTCTCTGGGTCAAAGAGCATGACGCACCCTCGATCGGCAGTTACCCATTCAAAAACAAGTTCAAGAATTCGGCCGAGTAGCTCATCGATATCCAGAGTGTGACTTGCTGCCAGAGTTGTGCGATACATAACCTGGACGTTACTGCGGGCTCGAGCCAGCCAGTCATGATGAGCACTCACGGGTGTGAAGTCTGCCTCTATTTCAGCATTACCCATCGAACGAACAATGCGTGAATTGTCAGTTGCACTATGGTTTGCGACGACACTCACCATACGAAGTGAAGACTCATCAGAACCGTCAATGACATAGGCGAGTACAGTGCGACCGACTTGAATTCGATCGCCTGAGGCAAGTTCGGCTCTGTCAATTCGGTTGTTATTGACGAATGTTCCGTTCGAGCTTTTTAGATCCGTAATGATAAAAGTATCTTCAGCACGTCGTATTTCAGCGTGCTGTCTCGATACTTCACTGTCGTTAAGCTGAACGCGGTTCCCAGACTCACGTCCAATGCTCAAAGGCTCTTTGAGCGAAGTGAGGTCATAGCGATCGCCAGAATCATGGCCCTTAATGACAAGCAGTGACGGCACTCAATATCTCCGGAAGACTTACTCAGACTACACTTCTTTTCGAGTGGATATTCTGTCTTTGATGGCCTTCATCGAAAAGAGGCTCCTCTTTGGTGCGTGTTGTGTAGAATAAATCTGTTTATTGCTCAAAGGAATACCAAGAGACATGTTTCGATTCATTGCTCTCCGTCGCCCGTTCTTTCATCTAACAATAGTCTTAATCACTCTGCCAATGCTCCAGTGTGTGAGTATGGTATTTGCTGAAGAGCCTTACGGTGCTTCAGATCAAAAAGAACGAGTGCAGCGATTCCGTGAATCTGTTGAGTGGCTTGCATCTCCCGAACGTGAAGGACGAGGGCCTGGTACCGATGGGATAAGGCAGGCATCAGAATGGATTGCAAATCAATTTCAGCAGATTGGCCTTCAGTCAAAAATTGGAAAGATTGATGGTTTTCAGCCCTTTAGCATGACTCTTGAGGCAACGTTAGGCGATGCAAAAAAGAATCATGTGAGAATTCTTGGGCCTGAGAATGATGATGGTTCAAGAACAACTCTTGTACTTGATTTTGAGAAAGATTTTACTCCACTCGCTGTTGGTGGATCAGGGGACTTTGATCTTCCCTTAGTGTTTGCAGGGTATGGTATCACTGCTCGAGTAGAGGAGTATGATGACTATGCTCCGCTCGCGTCACCTGCTTCTCATGCAAGTCGTGCAAAAGGGGCTGCTGTAATTGTTGTTCGGCAAGAACCTCAAAAGAATAATCCACACAGCGTATTCGAGGGCAATCAATCATCTCGGTATGCGGCTCTTGTTCGAAAGGTTGCGAATGCATCGGAGCATGAAGCAGGGGGAGTTATCTTTTGTAATGACTCTGGTTCCGAAGACACCTTGATGAAATTTACACGAGCTGGTGATGGCTCTACCAAACGAACTATTCCAATTCTTCATATCCGCCGTGAGGTCATTGATCGTGTTATTGAGGAATCTCTCGGTCGTAGCCTTACAGCTATTGAAAAGACCATCGATGAAACTTTTGAACCACAAAGTAAGGTTCTGCAGGGGTGGCGTATCCAAGGCTCAACAAGTATCCAACGAACGGAGACTCAGTCAGAAAACGTGCTTGCTATGTTGCCAGGTGTTGGGAAGCCAGCAACGAGTGATCTCCCAGAAATTAGTCCTCATGAAACAATTATTTTAGGGGCGCATTTTGATCACCTCGGATACGGTGGTAAAAACTCTGCTGCCCCTGGTGAAAGAGCGATTCATCATGGAGCTGATGATAATGCGAGTGGGACGGCCATGCTGGTCGAGGTTGCAAGTATTCTCAAGCGTCACGGTCCATTTTCGCGAAGCATTGTGTTCATTGCCTTTTCAGGTGAAGAGCGGGGGCTTCTTGGGAGTGCCCACTACACAGCAAATGCTGTTGTGCCGCTTGTTGACACTGTGGCGATGGTGAATCTCGATATGGTCGGACGACTTAGTGAGAACAAACTTATTATTCATGGTACGGGTACAGGAAAGGGTTTTGACTCATTCGTTGATCGGTTAGTGGAAGGGCATGGTTTTGATGTTGCAAAAGAGCCGGGAGGTTTTGGCCCCAGTGATCATTCAAGTTTCTATGCAAAGAAAATTCCAGTTTTACATGTGTTTACGGGTTCTCACTCTGATTACCACCGTCCCACAGATACACCTGAAAAAATTGAGTACGAGGGCATGGCTCGCATTGCTAGTCTTGTTGCTGAGGCCGTGGCAGAGCTTGCAGAGGTCTCTCCAAGGCCTTCCTATATTGAGGTTGCATCAAAACAATTTGCGGGTGGTGGAGGAGATCGTCCATACTTTGGGAGCATTCCAGATTTTGGAAAGCCTGGGGGAGGCTATGCCATTACCGGTGTTGCAAAAGACTCTCCAGCAGCAAAGGGAGGTTTGAAAGGGGGGGATGTCATTGTTCGTCTTGGTGACAGTGCCATCACTGGTCTTGAAGACTTCGATAGTGCTCTACGTAAGCACAAGGCAGATGAGTCAGTTGTTGTTGTTGTTCAGCGCGGGGATGAAAAGATTCGTCTTCGTGTAACGCTCGGAAAACCAAAATAATCTGTGTTGAGTATTCTCTCGGTGGCTTGATGTACACGCCATAATATCTTGCCCAGTTCACGCGTTTGATTTGTTTCAGTAAACGGTGAAAAGGTTCTGAAAAAACAATGGAAATTAGGTTTTATGCCATAAAATAAGTGTTTTTTGGCATTGAGCCAGCGTGCTAAGACTGCAATGATCCCTGCCGAATTGAGCCTCGTTCACTGTTGGAGTGATGGTGCTCAATGTCGATCCATACGCCATGCAAGGAGTGCTTCTCGTGAAAAGGCAGATTTTTGGCATCTTGTGTTTTGTCATTGGGGTAGCCACATCGGTTTCCGTATTCGCCCAGGCTCCTGCCCAGCCTGCGAGTCCCGCTACACATGTAGCAGTGGTCGATGTTGGGTACATATTCAAAAACCATGCTCGATTTAAGTCGGCTATGGACAAGATGAAAGACGAAGTCATGACTGCTGAAAATGGCCTGAAGGCTGAGCGAGATCGAATCAACGGTTTGATGGAGCAGCTAAAGGGCTTTAATGTTGGTACTGCAGAATATAAGCGACTTGAGGCTGAGATTGCCAAGGCTCAGGGCGACTTCAATGTAAATGCTCAGTTGCAGAAAAAAGATTTTATGGAACGAGAGGCTCGAGTATACAAGCAAGTGTACGATGAGGTCGAAAAGGCTGTGTCTCAATTTGCAAAAGAGCATCGTATCGCTGCGGTGTATCGGTTTGATGGGGATCCGGTGGACTCGGCGGATCGAAATCAGATCCTCCGGGGGATCACAAAGCCTATTGTCTACTATGATCCAGGCATCGATATTACTCCAGATATCCTCAAGATGCTCAATGGAACGCCTGTGGCCGGTGCAGTGCAGCAGCCTCCGGTGAGGTAGGGGTGGATGGTTTGTGGGTAACCAGATTGCAAAAGTCTGGCTGCCCTTAGTCGAGAGAGTGCTGGGTTCGAATTTTGTTTTGTCGGCAGCGAGTTTTACGCAATGCCAGATACCTCAGTTGT
>JBDOMS010000113.1:0-2358 GCA_039831735.1 Pirellulales bacterium | reverse complement strand
AATAGAACCGTGTTGCGATCGAAACTGCCAGTGACTTGTGGTTGTGCAGTATTGGGCCGTCTTGGTTGGGATGATACGGTCTCTCTGGTTGTTGTGAGCACATAGTCAACAAACTCACCGATCGTAATACGACCATCTCGTGTGTCATGACCGTCACGCGAAGGAAAACCGTCCGGAGTTCCTTCAAAGGCTGTTGTCACAGCAAACGTAAATGGATTGAGAAGTTCATGATTGATGCCAATGGGGCCCGATGTGAGAAGGCTGTTTTGTGAAGTGAGAATGACGAGGTTTCTGCCGTGCTTCTGACGATTACACCAGCGCGCAGAAAATGCTGTGTCATGCAGGGTATCAATCAGTCCACCTGAGAAGCAGGTCATCGTAAGCACTATCATGTTTCGAGCAGGGATAGCGAGCAGAAGGTCTGCATAGTCCTTCCATGAGATGATGCCACCGTGCGCAGGATCTAAGACAGGCAAGCTGATAATCATCCCACCAGGTCGATCAGATGATCTTTTTTGAACGGGATGTCCATGGGTGTGAGTGTAGATAAAAACGGTATCCTCCCGTGAGACACTGTGAGCAAGCTTTATCAGGTGCTGCTTCACAGTCTGGCGTGTGACGCGCTCAATAAACGCTTCCTGACGAACCTCTCTGGCTGTCATGATTGGCTCAGAGAGCAAAGTCACTTTTGAGTGGGGAAGACATTCAGATGCAACGGCAGCAATTTTCTGTGAGGCATCAATGCCACGCTGCTGAAGGATAGGCGAATCAATTGCCTTGGCTTTCGACACAATCAAGAAATAGGTATTGTGTGGAATGTCACCTGAATCAGATGCACGTGCCTCCACCAAACACCCAAGCAGCAGAAGGCATGTCCATGTGACAGCCTTTGCGTTTGAGTTCTTAGCCTCCATTGGGTGTCCTCACAGGTCAGACGCTCACCTGTGTTGAGCGAGACGTTTCTTTATGTCTGCAGCAAGAAAAGCAGCAAGTTTTTCGCTATTCTCACTTGTGTAATGAACATTGGCTGGACGTGTTGGAACGTTTTCTGAAGCAAAATCGAACAGAGTATTGATAGCAACATTTTCTTCACGCATGACACGTTGTGCAATGGCGTTGTATTTCTTGCTGTCACCAACAACTCGACCACCAGCGCCCTCGGGAACCGGTGTCGTTTCGCAGAACACAAGTGTTGCGCCTGTTTTTTTTAGTCGTTTCGTCAAGGTGTGCAGATTCTTTTCATACTCTTTGGGTGGCACTTGTTGGTGACTTGTCGCATCATCTGGATCTGAAAGGTTTTCACCCTTGGGGCCCATGTATTTTAGGTCGTGAAGGCCATGATTCCATTGAATGAGATCCCATTTTCTGTCGCCAAGCCATGAATCAAGCTGTTCGAGTCCGCGAATGGTTGGTCCACAATTCGTTGTGGGTCGAAATACATTCGCGACACCGTCTAACTGCTTTCGTAGAGGCAACATGTAGCCGATAGAAATAGAATCTCCAATAATCAACACATTGGGGAGATCTGACTGAATGGACTTTGGCGGTGAGAATGCAGGATTGTTTGGCTTCTGCGCGAAGGAAGAGAGAGACATGCATGAAATTATCAAGACAACCACAAGCCGAAACATTGTTTGATTCTCCATGAGGTGAGGAACGATGAGAGTATACCAATGCCAAAAGCAAAATGTATTGTGACTGCGCTCCTCAATCGGGTTTTAGTGCATTTCTACGGCACAGGAGCCAAGGCCACCACGAAAGTAATTAAATTGAACATTTGGATGATCTGCCAGGAGTGACATTGGTACACTTGAGTCCGCAATGCATTTTGAAATCATCAGGGCGGTAAGCCGCTGCCCAAGAGGGTTGTCGTGTACGCCGGCATGCCAGATCGAAACCTTTTTTGCTTGCCATGTCTGGACAGGTCCAACTGTGATTGCCTGTTGGGGTACCATCGTGATATTACCACCACCACTTGTTCGTGCATTTTGGGCAAGGGTGACAGGGTGAAGATCGACGACACGTGTTGAGAGTTTGCGATACTCTTCCGGGGCAGGAGGTGCTTCATTGAAAGGCGACTGGCGTGGAAGAGGATCATTGAACGCCCAATGTTTTATATCACCCTGCCCTCCTTGCATGATTTCACAGGTGGCATGATTCCAGCTGTTGATATAACTGGTGACATCTGCACGCGGAAAGTGAAGATTTTCTTCAGGCATTCGTAGGTCTGGACGAATCTGATCAAAGCACAGTTCGCGGTCTGCACGTTCAAAGGACAATGGATGAGTCATGGGAACCTCTTTTCCATTTTCATACCATTCATCCATGCCCCAAAAATGTGCGTGTTCAAGATTAAGA
>JBDOMS010000089.1:0-2358 GCA_039831735.1 Pirellulales bacterium | reverse complement strand
TCACTTATGCGACCAGACATTATCAATCGCCTTGAGGACCTTGAAGACAATCTTCGCAAGCAGTGGAACGACGACCAACGAGAAAGCCCATGGCACAGAATTGAGCGGGCACAACAAACGATTGATGCAGTTGCCGTACGGTATAACTTGCTCGAAGGAGCAATGGGTTTCCGCAGTCAATTCTTCTCAAACGCAAGAATGCTCTTACGAGTCATAGAAGAATCGGGGAAGCCCGACGGCAAGCGTCTTCGTGAGTATCGTGATTCTGCTCGCTCTTCACTTGAGTTGCGTCTTCTTTCCAACCAACCACTCTATGACGATTATGAGATTCTCACTCTCACTGATTCACTGACTTTTCTTGTGAATAAGCTTGGTCTAGACGATTTACTTGTACGCAGGGTGCTTGATGGAAAATCGCCAGCAGATCGTGCTGTGGAGCTTATTGCGGGCACACGCCTTGGAAAACGTGGTGATGGGTCTGCAAGCACATTACCTGATAAACGCAGGAGAATACTTGCCGGTGGGCAAGGTGCGATTGAAGCAAGTGACGATACAATGCTCTCGCTCGCTCGACTCATTGATCGTGAATCTCGTACGTTGAGAACCCTTGTTGAAGAAAACGCTGAGATAAAAAAACAGGCTCATGCTGAATTGACTCGTCTGCGACTTGAGAGATCTCCAGTTTCGATTGCACCAGATGCAACCTTTACGCTGAGGTTAGCCTATGGAACGGTAAAGGGAGTCACTGGGCAACCAAGTGAGTCCAGACCCTGGACAACAATCCGTGATCTTTTTGCCAAGGCAGATACTGAAAACAATCGTTCTCCATTTGATTTGCCAGAATCGTGGCGGAGTGCCAGAGGTGCATTAACTGACTCAAAAAGTACTGCGATACCGCTCAACTTTCTTTCAACAGCTGACATCATCGGTGGAAACTCAGGGAGCCCAGTAGTAAATACCACGAATGAACTCGTTGGTGTCATCTTTGATGGCAACAAGGACTCTCTTGTATTGGATATTGCTTATGACGACGTTCGTGCACGAGCGATTGCTGTTTCTGCTGGAGCCATTATGACTTCGCTTGAACAGGTATATGATGCCAAGGAGTTGTTAGCCGAACTGCGAACATGTCATTTGAAACACTCGACTACGAACAAGAAAGATGAGTAACATACAAGAAAAAAGCATCTCCTTTGGAGCATGTGGTAATTTGCCAGTACCATGTGTTTGTTTTGTGGAATGTACTCTTGAGCTCTCCCGGAGAAAGCGCCGATGGTTTCCAATCTAATTTCAACACGCTTCGTGCGGTCCACGTTCATCTGTCTCATTGCTATGGCAATGAGTTACTTCCCACACACCGCAATGTCGTGCTCAAGGGTGCTTTATCGGGGTCCAGACGGAGCTGTCATTACCGGACGCACCATGGATTGGTCCCGGTCATTGGAAACGAATCTCTGGGCATTCCCAGCTGGATTGGAACGTGATGGTGATGGTGGTAAAAACGCTCTTACGTGGACATCTAAGTATGGCAGTGTTGTTGCGACTTGCTACGACAACCTCTCTGTCGATGGAATGAATGAGATGGGACTTGTTGTCAATGTGCTCTACCTTTCCTCAAGTGATTATCCAGAAATTGAAGGTGGTCGTCCCGTCCTTTCAATGGCAGCCTGGGCACAGTACGTTCTTGATTCCTTTTCGACTGTTGAAGAAACAGTCACCGAACTAAAAAAAGAATCTTTTCAGCTTCGTGGCCTCACCATCCCAGGCGGATATAAAGCAACCGTTCATCTTGTGATCTCAGACGCCACTGGTGATTCTGCAGTGTTTGAGTATCTCCACAAAAAACTTGTTGTTCATCATGGCAGCCAGTACACCGTGATGACGAATGATCCACCGTATGATCAGCAACTTGTACTGAACGAGTATTGGAAGGAAATTGGTGGTGCAACCATGCTTCCTGGCACGTCACGACCAGCAGATCGGTTTGTTCGCGCTCAGTATTACCTTGGAGAATCTCCACAGACACATGACGTAACAAAGCAGATTGCATCAGTGTTCTCGGTCATACGAAATGTTTCGGTGCCGTTCAGCAAATCCTATTCTGGAAAGCCAAATATTGCAGCAACACTTTGGCGAACAGTCGCTGATCAGTCGCGGTTGACATATTATTTTGAGTTAAGCAACCGCCCAAATACTTTTTGGGTAGAACTTGAAAAAATGAAACTTGGCAAAGGTCAGCCAGTGCGACGACTTCATGTTGAGGGTGGACCCATCATGGCAGGCGAAGTCTCAGCTCGATTTGTTGATAATAGTACATTTACTTTCGCTGTCGGAACAGACGAATGAAACTGTCAAGAA
>JBDOMS010000529.1:5188-10224 GCA_039831735.1 Pirellulales bacterium | reverse complement strand
GTGCCCGTTCGGCACCCTCTCTCAGAATTTGCTGAACTCGTTCAGGCTCTGCTTCTAGTTCAGCCCGTCGAGCACGGGCAGTTGCAAAAAAGTGTTTGGATGATTCAACAAGGGCCTTTTTCACCTCTCCATAGCCAAAACCACCTCGACGATAGAGTTCTTCCATTCGCTGAACATCAGCTGCATCTGCAACGAGTGAGTACAACTCGAAAAGGTGATCTTCTTCAGGGTCTTTCGGCATCTCAAGGGGACGTGAATCTGTCGTGATTCGCATAATCTTCTTTTTTTGAACAGGGAGTTCCTCGAAAACCTCGATTGTATTCTGGTAACTCTTTGACATTTTTTGGCCATCCGTTCCAGGCACCCGACCACCACCTTGCACCAAACGAGGCGATGGAAGTGTGAATACCTCGCCATACAGATGATTGAAAGAACCAGCAAGGTCACGACAGACTTCAATATGCTGAACTTGATCTTCTCCAACAGGAACAAGATTGGCGTCATACGCAAGAATATCAGCACTCATCAGCACTGGATATGCAAACAAACCAGCATCCGCAGGCAATCCTCGAGCCTTCTTGTCTTTATAGGCATGACATCGCTCGAGAAGGCCCATCGGACACACCGTCATGAGGAGCCATGTGAGTTCTGCTACTTCAGGAACATCCGATTGAACAAATAATGTTGCCTTGGAAGGATCAAGTCCGAGTGCAAGCAGGTCAACCGCTGCTTCATACACAAAGCTTCTTAGACGCTCCGGATCTCGAACCGTTGTCAGCGCGTGAAGGTCGGCAATAAAATAAAACGCATCCCCCGCTGTCTGAAGCTCAATGTACTGACGAATTGCCCCAAAATAGTTGCCCCAATGAAATCGCCCCGTTGGCTGAATACCCGAAAGAACTCGGTTTACGTTACACGAACCCGAAGAAGCAGTGGTGCCCAAAGAATCATTGTGCATGTTCAGAACATTCCTTAGCTGAAGAAATTACTTACTGTGATGGAAGAACAAGTGTGCCCACGACATCAACGAATGACGAAGCACCAAGTTCCTGTATCGCGCTTGGTAATGCATCAAGGATGTGGGTGCAGGCAACAGGTTCAGCAAAATTGACAGTCCCGAGTTGGATTGCAGTGGCTCCAGCCACAAAAAACTCCATACAATCGTCGAGTGACATGATGCCACCAACACCAATAATTGGAATACTGAGTTTTTGCCGAACTTGATGGACACACCGCAGTGCGATCGGCTTAATTGCCGGACCACTGAGTCCCCCGACAACATTTCCTAACAAAGGCCGTTGTCGTCGCCAATCAACCGCCATTCCCTGGCATGTATTAATGAGCGTGACGGCATCAGCCCCTCCATCCTCTGCAGCCTTTGCGATAGCCACAATATCTGTCACATTTGGAGTAAGCTTTGCAAGGACTGGTACATTCGTGACTCCACGGACACCTGAAACGACGACACGACAGAGTTCCGGATCTGTGCCGAGATCAACACCGTGGCTCACATTCGGACATGAAATATTGAGTTCGAGTGCCGCAATGCCAGGGATACCATCAAGTCGTGATGCGAGTTCAACAAATTCTTCCTTATTCGCCCCTGCGATACTCACAATGATGGGTGCTCCACAGTCTCGGAGAAAAGGCAGTTGCTTCTGAAGAAACACTTCAATGCCATCATTATCGAGTCCAATGGAGTTGAGGAGACCTGAGGCTGTTTCAAGAGTTCGCCACGGCACATTACCCTGACGAGGTAATAAAGTGATTGTTTTTGGGACGATCCCACCAAGCTGATCAAGTTGAACAAGTCCTGACATTTCTTTGGCATAGCCAAATGTTCCAGATGCGACGAGGATTGGATTTGGGAGTTGTAGACGTCCGAGTGAAACAGAAAGATCAACACTCGGGGGCTGAGAATGAGGTATCTGAGTCATATAGGGCAACTATGCAAAAGGAGTGAGACATGCCAGTGTATGCTTTGGAGAGCAACCACATCGTGTTCTAAAATCTGTCCATAAAATGTGCAGAAAATCCGGCTTGGGTGAAGTTTACCGATAATACAGCCGATAAATTGGATATCAGGGACCGGTGCCCCACCGCCAGACGGGGCGGAAAGTTGACACTAGTGCTTGGTACTCCTAGGCTTCGGTCGTTTCCTTCCATCTGGTTGGAGAGCCATAGCCGTGACAAAGAAAGATATTGTCCGAACGATCTCGGAGCAACTCAAACTTCCCAAGCTTCACACAAAAGAACTGGTTCAACGAACGTTCGACTGCCTTATTGAGTCGCTCATTCGTGAAGGCAGGATAGAGTTAAGGAATTTTGGAGTCTTCCAGATCAAAAAACGTGAAGCCCGAATGGCTCGTAATCCCCGTACGGGAGAACAAGTGCCAGTTCAGGCAAGGTATGTCGTTACGTTCAAGCCGGGCAAGGAGATGGAAGCACGTGTACGTGAAATTGACAAGGTTGACCCAACTCCTGAATGGTTACTGGAAAGATCTCAGAATGATTCTGAATCCCCACCTGATGGTATTCCATAGTTATCCACTGTGTTTTGACAGAGCTGGAAAGATGGGCAACCGTGGTCGAGTTCAAACTGTTAAATCGGCATCGCAATTGAACGATGTTTTTGGCTACATACGGCATCGTGAACAGGTCAGGAGGACCGAACAATGAGAAGAGTCGCATACTTACTGATTGCTGCAACGCTGTTGACTACCAGTACTGGCTGCCTCATTCCCATGTACTCGGCAGACCCGGTGCGTCGAGCACAACAGTTGATATACACGTCTGAAGATTTGCGTTCGATCACTGATGAGTGGGAGAGAATCTGGTTTCTCGACCAACCGTCACACATGTCACCTAATCCAACACACGGTGGTATTCTCTGATTTTTTCAGAGAACGGATCAGCTGGGATGATTGCACCAGCAGTTCTGCAAACACCGTCTTTTTCTCCGAGCGTATCGGTGGCTAAATTCTAATTTTTGCTGCTTGCTCTACAATTGTCTCAAGAGGAACAAGAGTTCCTTTATTACACCCCGGACACGCCTCTGCTGCTTCCTCCCAGGCCTGTGGGGAGCGAAGATTTGAATCCCAAAATGGCCATGTTTTACATTGCCGAGGTCGTTGTTCGTAGGCGGTGCATTTCCGAGTTTCCTTATCCAGTAAAACGCAATCACCATTTCGCCGCTCCTTGAGAGATCGACGTACCCCTACGCGCTTTACATACGACTTTTCAAAATCGAGCGGTGTCAAACCAACTCGCTCAGCCATACTATCGATTTCAGCCTGATTGACCCACACATAGCCCTCCGCCCCCGAACAACAATCTCCACACTGTGTGCACGTGAAGCGAAGCCCACCTGCATACCAGACTTCTTTAGAAATTCCTGCCATATTTCGTCTCTCAATCACATGTGAAAAGCTGTAATCTTATCGTCATGGCTGTGAATGTGGATACCTGCTCAATCATTCATCACGATTCACGGGTAATTGTTCTCAATAAACCCTCTGGATTACTTTCTGTACCTGGAAAAGGACCACTCCTCAAAGACTGTCTGGCACGTCGCGTGCAGAAACAATGTCCGACGGCCTTAATTGTTCATCGACTTGATCGCGACACCTCTGGACTTATTGTGATGGCCCTCGATCCTCAAGCACAACGATCATTGAGCCGCCAGTTTGAAACCCGCACGGTTGAAAAACGCTATGAATGTATCGTCGAAGGACACCCTGAAGCAGACGAAGGCATGATTGATCTCCCAATCGCCCGCGATTCGCTGCGTCCCCCCCGATACCGCATACATGATCTTTTTGGACGACCGTCACAAACACACTGGCAGGTTCTTGAACGATACGCGACTTCGACACGAATTGCTGTGAAACCCATCACTGGTCGCTCACATCAGATTCGACTTCATCTTGCTACTCTTGGTCATGCAATTCTTGGCGACCCTCTTTATGCCTGCACAACAATTCAAACAGCCGCCACGCGGCTCCTCCTCCATGCAACATTTCTGCAGGTTCATCACCCCGACGACGAGAGGAAAATTGCGTGGCAAACGCCGTGTCCTTTTTGACTCCGATTGGGATAGACAGCTAGCCGACAACAAGTTGTTTCACAACCTGAATAACTGCATCGACATCATCCACTGTATTGAAAGGACCAAAACTAGCCCGCACCGTACCACTGGCTAGTGTGCCAAGAAACTCATGTATCTTGGCTGCACAATGGAAACCACTTCGAACCTGAACACCAGCTACCTGTTCCAACACAACAGCAGCATCATTCGCATCAAAACCATCAATGACAAAACTTACAATTGGGGCATAGTGTTCTGATGAATCAGCCATCGCCGCAGATATCACACGTATTCCCGATATGTCGGCAAGACGTTGTGCACAGTTATGGGCGAGATCACGACAGTGTCGTGCAACCCTTGATAGAGGCTGCGATTCCAACCATTCAATCGCTGCAACCATCCCAGCAATTGCTGGAAGATCAAGTGTGCCTGCTTCCAATCGATCTGGAAACTTGTCTGGCATATCAAGGGTGTCACTCTGAGAGCCTGTTCCTCCTTGAACAAGAGGCCGGATGTCAATTTCTGGACGAACATAAAGAAAACCAACCCCCAAAGGCCCAAGCAACCATTTATGAGCTGGAGCAACGACAATATCTGCATCAATACAAGCAAAATCTTCATGTCGCAAGTGACCAAAGGTCTGTGCTGCATCAAGTAGAAAGACACCTCCATTTGCGTGGGCAATCTTTGCCATTGCCTGGGCATCCTGAAGGCTGCCGGAAACATTTGAAGCGTGCGAACACGTCAAAAGCCTGGTGGACGGCTTCCACATACTGCTAATCGCCTGATAATCAACATCCCCAGCGTCGTTGCAGGGCGCAATATCCAGTTCAATCACACCCTGAGAAAAAAGGCTATGGAGCGGCCTCAGGGTAGCGTTATGATCAGCAGCGGTAGCGATGACATGGTCTCCTGGCTTGAGAAAACCATGAAGGGCCATATTCAGCGC
>JBDOMS010000529.1:0-5178 GCA_039831735.1 Pirellulales bacterium | reverse complement strand
GAGTTCTGCCACCAATGATCGCGCCTGTTTGATCATCTGATTGCCTTGGATTGCTTCTCGGTATCCTCCTCTCCCGGCTGCCACCCCAATCTCTCGGGCAGTCTGCGCACATGCAACGTAGACACTCTCTGGTTTGGGCCAAGAGGTTGCAGCATTATCAAGGTAACGACGCATCTCCTGCGACATGATTAGCCCCCAATTTGATACATGGCTCGCTCGGGTCGAGCAAACGTAGGTGTACCAATGCCATGCGCGCGTCGTTTCAGCATCACGCATCGACAAAGCATATCTGCTATTCCCTGATCAATACGCTCATCACTGTCACCAGAACGCAATACTGTCCTCACATCCCACTCATTTGTCGAAAAAAGACAATTACGAAAATGGCCATCTGCTGTGAGTCGAACACGATCACATCTATCACAAAATGGCTGTGATACTGGACTAATAAAGCCGACTCCTCCTTGTCCATCTTCCCAATCGTAGTCCACTGCAGGCTGGCCGTTATCGTACTGAACAGAGGGCCTCATCAATCCTACTTCTCGCTCCAGAAGCGTTCGCACAGCCTTTCCTGTGAGTACCTGCGTATGTGACCAACCTGCCTCAGCATCCAGCGGCATGAATTCTATAAATCGGAGATGGAATCCTTCTCGCCGACAGAAAAGAGCAAGCGGAACGATCTCATCTTCTGACAGACCTCGGATTGAAACCGCATTAATACGAATATTTTGAAAGCCCACAGCCTTCGCAGCGGCAAGACCTGCCAGTACCTGTTTGAGTCCCTGCCTTCGAGCGATGGCGGTAAAAACCTCCTCATTAAGGCTGTCCAGACTGACATTAAGCCGTTGAAGGCCAGCGTGCCGCAATCGTTCGGCATAGGTCTCAAGCAAAAGTCCATTTGTTGTCATTGCAAGATCACGGACGCCTGCAATTGCGGAAAGAGAACAAATCAACTGGTCAAGATCATTGCGGAGAAGAGGCTCACCTCCCGTCAGCCTGAGTGAATGCACTCCTAAGCCAGATGCCACGCGAACAATTCTCGTAATTTCGGAATAAGTAAGAATCTCCTCTCGTTGCTTGTAGACAACATCCAAAGGCATGCAATACGTGCATCGCAAATTGCATCTGTCGGTTACACTAATACGAAGGTCACTATGAATTCGACCAAATTGATCCTTGAGTTGGTGCTGTTTGTACATGCGTGTCACAGCCTCCTCCCAGGCACAGCATCGGGATGAACCCATACGCGATTTCCATCATGCCCGACTTCACATTTCCAGATGGGAACTTCCTCCTTAATACGTTCCATAATCCATTGCGCCGCATCGAAGGCCTCTTTTCGGTGCACCGCACTAGTTGCTATTGCCACACTGATCTCACCAACGTGCACAAGACCAATACGGTGCTCTATCACGCAGTGGACCAATTCAAATCTTTCCACTGCCTTTGTTCGTAGTGATTTTAATATCGCAAGAGCCATCGATTCGTGACATTCATAGTCGATCGCAAAGGTTTTTGTTCCGGCAGTTATGCCACGAGTAGTGCCAACGAACAACACATTTGCCCCTGCCACTTCACTTGAAACTTCATCAAGCAAATCCTGTGATTGAATAGCCACTTGAACAATTCTGCAATAACTCTGGCTCATGGACGCCTACCCTCCGCTCACTGGCGGAATAACACTCACGTCTGCAGTTCTATCGATTGTCATAGTATCCTGAACGTACTGATTATTTACGGCGATGGTGCTGGTTGCGACCAGATTTGCTGCGGCAGGGACCGTCCTAACAAGTAAGTTCTTGAGGTCTAAGGCCGTACCGCCATGCCATGGTAGTTCAAGAAGACGGGTACCGGCAGTTTCAGCCACACCCGCAAAAAGTTGTACTCGTAAAAATGCTTCACTTGGCTTGGCTGTTTGAGATGAATTCATGATCAAGAACTTGTTGTGAGCCTGCCGCTGGGATTTGTGAAAAGTGCGTCAAGACCGGACGGACCGGGCAATAACCCATACGACTTCGCCAATAGTTTTATAGGATGAATAGTCGGTTTTGTGGTTCCCTGTTCCATCTGAAGCCGGCATGCGGAACACTCTGTCGTTCCAGCATCAAACCCCGTATTTCTGATTGATGACACGAGATCAAGCCCACTTCGCAAACTTGCTCGATAATGCTCACGTGAAAGCCCAAAGGTACCAGCCATACCAGAACACCCACGATCGGTCGCGTCGAGGGTTAATCCTGGGATAAGTCTGAGGAGATGTTCCGCGTGACTCCCCCCATCGTTGAGTCGCATATGACACGGCGTCTGGTAGAGCAATCGACTTGTAAGAGCACTAAAATCAAGCCGAAGTTGCCCCTCTCGGTGGAGCTCCCAAAGGAAGGAGGATGAATCACAGGTACTCTCAATGACCTGTCGCATATCATCATCCTCTAAAAGCAAAGGATAGTCATGCTGTATACAGGTAACGGCAGCTGGTTCTGAACAGACAATTCGATAGCCAAGACGTACCGCCTCAGCAAGTACTCGCATGTTGATGCGCGCAAGTTTGCGAGCGCCCTCAATATCTCCCTCTGAAATCAATGGCATCCCGACTGCAACCTGTCGCGGATCAACAAAAACTCCAACACCGTTATGCTCGAGGACTGCCACAAAGGCTTTGGCAAGAAGTGGATCGTGACGCCTCGCAAACGTATCCAAAAAATAGAGAACTCGCGTTCCACTTCTCCGAGATGGTCGGGTCAGCCCGCGTCGTGAGGCCCAGCGCAGAAACTGATTGCCCGCAAACGGAGGGAGCTTTCGACCGCGGGCTACTCCAAATATTTTTTCAATCATCCATCGAGATTGCGGATTATTCAAAGCTGCATTCGAGAGTGGCCGAAGTGCTCCTCCAATAGCTGACAGTGTGTCGGCACGTGAGAGCCACCAAGGTGTCCATCGCATTCCGTTTGCAGCAACTTGTGCTCCCTTGAGTTCCATCACCATTGCGGGAATGTCAACTGATGCCGCACAATCAATCCTGCATTGATGGCAATTAAAACAAGTATCTGTGATCATCCGAGCAGCTTCGGACTCAATCGCTTTTGTATCAATGTGCCCAGAAAGAAAACTCGCCAACAGATTAGCTTTTGCGCGCGGAGAAACTTCCTCTAACGGTGAGGTACGATACCGAGGACACATTCGTTGTGATGCGTTTTGACTTCTGCAACCACCACAGCCGTTACACGCATCGACCTCATCAACTATATGACGATCCGTGCATTGAAGAACGGGTAACGGTGCCATGTTTCCAGAATCTAAAGCTGCCCGAAACCGTGGAGGCTCCAAATCAGCCTGAAGAGCTTTTTCTAACTCCAACGACGGGACAATTTTACCGGGATTCAGGACATAAAATGGATCAAAGAGCCGCTTTACTTCAGAACAGACAGACGCAAATTCATTAAAGTACTTCTGAAAAAAAGAGGTTCGTGACAACCCAAGCCCTTGTTCGCCACCAATGGTTCCCCCAACAGCAACTACTTCTGCGTAAATGGCATCCGCAAGTCGCTCTAGTCGCTGCTGTTCACCAGAATCTCTTGGATTCGCGAAGGTACGAATATGTAACTGACCGTGATTGGCATGGGCGAAAAGCATAAAAACTGCTTGCTCTTTTTGCTGAATATCGTGGAGTCGTCTTAGGAAATCAATCAATACATCAGGTGGAATCACAATATCTTCAAGAAACGCAACCGGCTGAACCTGACCTCGTACTTCAAGAACAGTCGATAGTAGGTTGCGAGAAAGCTCCCAAAACATACCTGCATCAACTGAATCCTCTGCGCGACGCACATCAATAGCCAATGGCCCTGACCCCCAACGTCCTCCTTGCACACGCCGAATAGCATCATCCAACCGAGCCTGACAAGACTTTGCATCCGGTTCACAAAACTCTACGAGAAGCCCTGCATCAGCTGCTGGAGGAATCAAGAGATCAAAAGCAACTTTTGCACGTCTCGCCAAACTTAGGTGTCGCTTATCAAATAAATCGCAGGTGCTTGGCTGGATTGGTCGCAAACGCAATGCTGCTTCGGCTGCCTTGTCAAGAGAATCAAACAGAAACAATCCTACAGATGATGCTTCGTGAGCGTGTTGGAATGTTTGAAGTGTGGCTTCAGTCACAATACCAAGTGTTCCTTCAGCTCCGGCAAGGAGTTTCGGAAGATCGATAGCACCATTGTGACTCAAGCCATCAAGGCGATATCCACTATGAAGACATCGATTTTCTGGGAATGCCGCTGAAATGGTCTCCTGAGAGGAATGTAATATCGCCTCCACTCCGGCGGCCAGATTTGCCATGCGGTCGGGAGCGACACCATCAGGCGTCGAAAACTTCGGAATGGTTGGCTCAACTTCCACAACCGAGCCATCACCAAGTACAACCTGTGCAGAAAGCAAGCGGCTACGAACATCACCCACTCGAGCAAACCTGCTGCCGGACGTATTTCGTCCAATCATTCCACCAATAGTTGTAACTCCACAATTGGCTGGATCAGGCCCAAAGAGACGACCAGAATGAGAGAGGTGCTCCTCCAAAGAGGCACTCGTTACACCTGCCTGCACACGAACAGTGGTTTCCTGGGTCGACACAATGCGTCTGAGATAACTACTGCAATCCAGAACAACACCTGTGCCCAAAGCAAGACCAGCAACACTCGACCCTGCACCTCTTGCATGAATAGGCACTCGCTCTTCTGCTGCCCATCTTACAGTCGCAGAAATGTCCTCAATTGAACGAGGACGCACAATTGCCAATGGCCATACTTCGAAAAGACTTCCATCGGTAGCATAGAGAGCACGACTCGCATCATCGCACAGCACATCACCAGAAATGATGCCACGAAGGTCTTCTTTTATCCTGTCACGGTCCAATTCCATAGAAATAATCCGAGCAATTAACGTACTTCATCATAACGATGGAGGTGTACTCGTCCTACCTGATGACAGCGTCCGAGTTCGTGCTGCAAGTTGCCGATGTTTTTCATGTGTTTCCAAATCAAATCCACCAAACGAATCTACTACTTCCTTACCCGTATAACGAGAACCACATCGATAACAGGTAAGGCATTCTGGCATGACGAAATAAAGAAAGACATCAAGTAATGCTGTGCTAAAGAGAATTGCAAATGTCAGAACAAGTTCTCG
>JBDOMS010000094.1:0-2373 GCA_039831735.1 Pirellulales bacterium | reverse complement strand
ACCGAGAAACTCACTATCGAAAGGAATGGCGAGAGGGTTGTCTACTTGAAAAGAAACAAGGTGCTCAACACCTTGTTTTGCAAACCAATCAAGGCCGTCTGCCCCTGAAAGACTTCCAAGTAATCCACCGTGTCCGTCTGGGGCCATTGCCAGTTGCCCCAAACCACGAAGAAGCAATTTGCCATTTTGGTCATCAAGAACTGGTAAATCCTTTTGACAAAAGAAAAAGACTTTCTCTGGTTGAAGGCCGAAAAAACAATTTTCTTTGAAGTATTGTTTGGTGGCATCGTCAGTGGCGGAACTCGTCATAATGGCTAATGGCAGTGGGGCTTGGTAACGTTTGGCGACAGCAATTATTTTTCCACATAAGATTTCGAAGAGACTTGCCTGAGAAACAGGACCAATTTTGAATAAGCCTTTTGGTCCGTTGAAACCCAGTCTGGATCCTTGTCCTCCGGCGACCAGAATGGCACCGACTTTGCCAGCCCGCATCATGGATTCTCCCTGACGGACAGCATTTGCCGGTGAGATGTGATTTGCTGGATCACGCAATCGAAAGCAGGCTGGAGTTTCTGCGGCAGATAAGTCGACTCTGTCACTGTTCGGCATGCGTGATGAAACACACTGAGCATGTGAGTTATTCTGCGTTTGCAAAATACGTTGACGCATTTCAGCAAGCAGTGTGAAATCGATTTTTTTCAACTGGGAGACAAAATCGTCTTTTTGTCCTTCATCAAGTATTAGAAAGTGATCAAGGATATGGCGTTGCTCAATGGCAAGAAGGAGCTTTGCAATCGGTGTGGGCAAACGGCCGGGGAACAGGTTTTGAGTCATCCTCGTACCCAGAGCCAAAAGAGAAGACAAAGAATCGGAAATCCTAGAAAAATAATACTGTATGTGAAAATAGTAGTCCACAAATGTTCGGGCCAACGTGCCATGGCATACTAGTCACGAATCCGTCATGAGGGATTGTGATTTTCCTTCACAAGTAATTGGATGGGGATTTCAAATGGTTCGTCAGTTGGTTCATCAAGCCGGCATTCAATTCGAACGCCCCAAGGTAAAACTTCAGCCGCCGAGACAACCGCCTCCACCTCATCGTAGTCTGTTTCTACTTCAACAGTAGGAGTCGATAAAAATGGTGGACAGAAACCAATGTGCCCAGAAGCACTACGGACTCCCGATGGTACGGATAAGAACAACTGTCCTCGAATACGTTCTAGGCCGTCAGACGCTGAGTATCGCTGCTGTTGCTGGAGAACATGTTCGTCATGAGTGAGAGCAAAAATTGTTGGCTCGGAGAGATTCTGAGCTTCAGGAAGGCGTGGAGGGACAATGGGTTCAGACGATAGCTTTTTGGTGGCACTCCTGATGGAGGGTGGGATGATGAGCCAAGGCATAAGAAACGGTTGAGCAATCAGAAAAACAGACACAGCCAGAGAAAGGAGCGCCACAACAGTTGTGCCACGGTGAGTCGTGGGGAGTGGGAGGGCTACTGATGCTATTGCGACAAGAAAGCCAAACCGAGCAGGGAAATTATAGCGACCAGCGGCATAGTACTTTGCTAGGTCGCCCACAGCCACGATCAGCGTTCCCATTGCAGCAACGATGATAAGCAAAATACTATTTGGTGATGCCGAGGCACTGCCAAAAAGTCGGCTCATGAGCAGAACGCCACCAAAGGTGATTGATAAAAAGCCAACAGCATTCGCCGTGACGGTCAGAAGCAGTCGCTCAAGTAAAGAACCACCCAAAAAGGAAGGATGGTCCAAACCGGTATCAGGAGATGCATGCATCACGGCGATGCGGGGCAAGCCCAGATTCATGAGGCTCCAACGGTAGTGTTTGCGGCATTCGCAAGCTCTTTTGCACGATGAGTCTTTTCCCAAGAAAAGTCATCCCGACCAAAATGTCCTCCGGCAGCTGTTTGCCGAAACACGGGGCTTTGCAAATTGAGCTCTTCGATAATGCCGCGGGGCGTCAAAGGAAAAAACTCACGAATGAGGTCGCATAGTCGCTCGTCGGATACTTTTCCAGTGCCTTCTGTGTCAACCCGAACACTCACTGGATCCGTAACACCTATTGCGTACGCCAGTTGGACCTCACATCGATCAGCCAAGCCTGCGGCGACAATATTTTTTGCTACATGGCGAGCCATGTAGGCGGCACTGCGGTCAACTTTCGTTGGATCTTTTCCAGAGAATGCTCCACCGCCATGTCGCCCCCAGCCTCCATAGGTGTCAACGATTATTTTTCGGCCAGTCAGACCACAGTCTCCATGAGGACCTCCTACCACGAAACGACCAGTTGGGTTGATGTGATAAGTAATATCTGAGATGTCGAGGTCATTGGGAAGTTCTTTTGTGATGATCT
>JBDOMS010000404.1:0-2373 GCA_039831735.1 Pirellulales bacterium | reverse complement strand
CACCGCTTGGAAGTCCTCAATAAAACGGGCGCTCTTCAGGTACCCGCAATCAATGTGAACGACAGTGCCACCAAAAGCAAATTTGACAATCTTTATGGTTGTCGGGAATCTCTGGCCGACGGTGTCAAACGAGCAACCGACATCATGCTGGCTGGCAAGGTTGCCGTTGTGTGTGGGTATGGTGACGTTGGAAAAGGCTGTGCTGCCAGTCTAAAAAGTTATGGTTGTCGTGTCATCGTCACTGAGATCGATCCGATCAATGCCCTCCAGGCTGCGATGGAAGGATTTGAGGTCGTCACGATGGAAGACGCCTGCAAGGAAGGCTGTCTATTTGTGACAACAACAGGCAATAAAGACATCATCCTTGGCGATCACATCAAGCACATGCCAAACGATGCAATTCTCTGCAATATTGGCCATTTTGACACTGAAATTGATGTCGCTTGGCTTGAGAAGCAAGTGGCCAATGGCACTGTCACAAAGGATGAAATCAAAGCCGCAGATATCGGTGCAGTCGATCGGTACACATTCAAGGATACCGGTCGAAGTGTGATCATTCTGGCAAAGGGCCGTCTGGTCAATCTCGGGTGCGCAACGGGTCATCCAAGTTTTGTGATGAGCACATCGTTCACCAATCAGGTGCTTGCTCAGATGGAGCTGTGGTCAAATCGTGACTCCGGTCAATACGCGGTTGAAGTTCACATGCTCCCCAAGAAACTTGATGAGGAAGTTGCTCGTCTGCATCTTGACAAACTTGGTGTCAAACTCACGAAACTAACTCAAGAACAGGCTGACTACATCAACGTTCCAGTCGAAGGTCCCTATAAGCCTGATTACTATCGCTACTAATCCCATGGAGCGATGATGTTTGGTACATCCGGGGGATGTCGCATGAGCGACATCCCCCGCGTTCGTTTCACATGAAACGCTTCTCTTTGTACCTGTGCTAGAATACGTCCTGGCACATGGCCCCTCTCTCCAAAACAAGTTGTTATGCCAACTGTTACTCCATTTCGTGGTCTTCGCTATGACCCGTTGCACGTCGGCAACTTATCGCAGGTCATGACACCACCGTATGACGTCATTGATTCAACGCTGCAGTCTCAATGCTATGAGCAGCACCCGGCAAACATGATTCGGCTAGAAAGCAACCGTGAAGAACCAGGGGATCATCCGCTGTCCAACAAATACACTCGTGCCGCACGATTTCTTCGCCAGTGGCAAGACGAGGGGATCCTCCTCCGGGAGCCGTCAGCAGCTTTCTACGTCTATCATCAGGAGTTTCAAGCTGATGGTCATACCTATCTGCGTTCGGGTTTTCTTGCCCGTGTTCGACTGGAGGCATTTGGTGCTGGATTGGTGCATCCTCATGAAGAAACAACCGATTCGGCCAAACAGGATCGGCTTCTGCTGACCCGATCCTGCATGACAAATTTCAGTCCTGTACTTGGACTCTATCCGGATCCGGAGGGGCATGTGCAGTCACTTCTTGATCGGGCCATCACAGGTCAACCCCACATCGAAGCTACAGATCCTCTGGGTGTTCGTGGAATGATGTGGCCTATGATTGACGAAACACTTGCAACAAAGGTGAGTGGGTTGATCGGCCCTCTTCCAACGCTTATTGCAGATGGTCACAATCGATACGCGACAGCGTGCACGTACAGAGATGAGGTCGCTACACGCTGGGAGAAGGAGCATGATGACAAGCCTTTTCCTGCAGATCATCCTGCCAATTATGTGCTCATGATGCTGGTGCGGTTGACGGACCCTGGCCTGATGGTCATGCCAAGCCACCGGCTCTTTTCCGAAGCCATCGCTCCAACAGCGATGGATCTTGCCGACAGGTTGCGTGAATGTTTTCAGACTCGAACACTCTGGAAAGGACCTGAGGCTGCCAAACAGGTGTGGTCAGAAATGGAATTTGATGACCAACAAGGAACGCTTGGCATCTACACTGCGGGCGACAATACCTGGACCTTGATTCGACTCAATGATCAGGGAAGAGCTCGGATGCAGCAACTTGCTCCAAACCATAGCCCAGCGTGGCGGTCATTGGGGGCATCCATTCTGCACCACCTTCTTATTGGAAACCTGCTGGCTGGGCAACCGGATGCACCACCTCCAAAATATGCCCATCAACTTTCTGACGTTGTGGATAGCATCTGCTCAGGGGGGTACCAGATGGCTGCGCTTGTGATGCCTCCCACCATTGATGATATCAAGACTGTGAGTCATGCCGGTGAGCGTATGCCGACCAAGAGCACCTACTTTTTCCCAAAATTGTCGAGTGGGATGGTGCTCAATCCGCTGACCTGAGTTTCACGTGAAACGGGCAAAATGGGGTGACTGCGCAAGACTGGCGGTTTCACG
>JBDOMS010000456.1:0-2380 GCA_039831735.1 Pirellulales bacterium | reverse complement strand
TGATAACGTGACCAATGTTCCTTCAGAATCTTTCTTTGGACCAATTGTTGATATTGAGAGTAACACAACTGGGATGATTTCTATTCAAATTATTATCATTGAATCGCTTGCAAAAAACAAAAAACTACAAACATTAATGGACTACACACGATCGGAACTAGGTCAGCACAAGGCAGGTGAACCGGATCCCACAAGGTGAGTCGATGGCAACTAAGTATCAAAGTTCATCCTCGCAGAGATTTACCGAGCAGCACCCTGCCATAAGTGCAAATACAGTCTGTCGTCTCGCGGAAATGGTAAGCCATACGATTGGCTTTGATATAAAACGCATTGGAGAAAGTTCTATAATCCGGGCAGCCCTAAAAGTTCAGGCTCACTCAAATGTGTCAACATGCGAAGCCCTTGAAGACTTATTCCTCCACGACCCAAAGTGTCGCCAACTGTTTATCGAGTCCATCGTTGTCACAGAAAGCTGGCTATTCCGTGAACCAAATGTTTTCCAGCATATAAATACCCTGCTTCGCCACCGCCTCAAAAACCAGTCTGAAGTAAAAATCCTTTCAGCTCCCTGCGCAACTGGCGAAGAAGCATGTTCGATTGCCTTGTCCTTGCTTGATTCAGGTCACTCCCTAGACCAATTCTGCATCATTGCCGCCGACATCAGCCAAAACGCCATTGAGGGTGCAATTCGTGGAAGATACCCCGAGAAGGCTTTTCGCACCATTGATGAAACACAAAAGAAGAAGTGGTTCTCATCAACACCAACAGGGTGGCAGGTTTCTCCTCAAATACAAGAAACAATAGGGTTTTTAAACAGAAATCTTCTTGATACTCAAACTGAAACCGACCTGCTGCACAAGGCAAAAGGTAGATTCGATCTTATTTGTTGCCGAAACTTACTCGTCTATTTCACGAAGCCCCAGCGAGAGAATCTTCTTCAAACAATTCAGCGTTTATTAAAGCCCGATGGAGAACTTGTTGTCGGTGCGGCAGAAGCGTTCATTCTTCCTACAGGGACTTGGGAGCCAACAGGCCCTCTAACTTTTCGTATACGCAAACAGGTCAACGAATCACAACCAACACAGCAGGAAGAAACTCAGAGAACCGGTAACAAAAGCACTACCTGCACTCAAGTAAAACTCAGCCGAACTGAACATGATGATTCAAAAATTCACTCCAAAAAAATCACTACTTCGGCCGCTGTTGCTTGTTCAAAAATTATCCAAGACGTCGAAGCCCTCGCTAATGCTGGTGAAATAGAGAATGCTATCCGACTTTGTCAAAAATCACTTCAACTCAACGGCGCTCAGACTGATTTGCTGTACATGCTTGCAATTCTTCATCAAACGGCTGGGGATTTCGTGGCGTCCGAAAAACTACTTGAAAAAGCTGTTTACTTGGAACCACGACACGAAGGGGCTCTCCTTTCCCTCGCACTTATTGCCAAGCGACGGGGTGACTTGATTGCGGAACGAAGGTATCGTCGAAGTGCTTCGCTTGGAGGTATTCATTCATGAAAAAGACAAATGAGACCGTGCACAACGCTATGCTCAAAGTTAAGGAAGAGAAAAATATCTCAAATGATCACCCAATTGATTGCTGGAGAGTAATTGGTGTCGGTGGAGATCGAAGCTGCCCAGAACTCAAAACATATATTCATTGCCGTAACTGTCCCGTAATGACCGATGCCGCTGAAGCATTCTTCAACCGCACACCACCAGAAGGGTATCTTGATGAATGGCAACAAGTTTTAGAAGCAACCCCCGAAAGCACCGAAACAAGTGGCCGGAGTGTTCTAATTTTTCGGCTCGCAGATGAATGGTTTTCTCTTGACGCCGAGTCTCTGACTGAAGTCACTCCATTACGCAAAATCCACACTATCCCTCACCGAACCAATTCTGTATTCGCTGGAATGGTAAACGTCCGCGGACAGCTACTCCTTTGCTGCTCCTTGCATGGACTCCTGGGGCTCCGACAAATGGACCCAAAGGTATTGAAGTGCAACAAAACTTCCGACCAGCAGAATCCTGGCAGTCAAAGCATCCAACTGACTGACGATGATGCAATCCTTGCCCCCGAGAGGCTCTTGGTGACCTCACTTACTACAGGCCGGACTACAAGAAGATGGACCTTCCCTGTCAATGAGGTTGCTGGCGTACACCGGATTAGCAATGAAGAACTAAGGAAAGTTCCATCAACCGTCGGCAAGCCAGGCCAAAGATTCTCAAGCGCATTATTTTCATGGAACTCACGCACAGTGAGCCTCCTTGATACAAAACAGATTTTTGAGGGAATCCCTGAGCAGATCCCATCCTAAGGTAGGGCTTTTCCAAAGAAGGTGTTCACGTGAATGATGACTTAAGCGGTTTTTCTATGCTCG
>JBDOMS010000265.1:0-2382 GCA_039831735.1 Pirellulales bacterium | reverse complement strand
CACTGATAAATACGCAACAGCCCCAAGTGCCATCACGAGCATCATCGATGACTCCGACTATCTAAACACATTTTTTGGTGAATCCTCAAGTATTGCACCGTCTCTTATTGGTTGGGTGCCAACAGCTGGTCGTGATGCCATCTTTTATCTGCATCATGCGTATGTTGATAAGTTGTGGACTGAATACAACACACTTCCCACGTCTGCATATTTACAAGAAAGTGTCCTTGATATTGCTGGATGGAATTTCACCTTCTGGGAGCCTGACGCCAATGGCGATCCAATCCTGCAAACATATTCAACCTGGAACAATGCAAGTTATCTCGAAGCCGGTATGGAAAACGTCACCTCGAACAAGGTTCTTCAGGCAGTGTATTACCCGAACTACACCTACGACTCCGTCGAACCACTCGATAGCAACTACCTGCCGCTCCCAAAGACATCAAACAGCGTGCTTGCCTTATTTGAAAACCCAATTTTCTCACCGCCGTTGAACACAGTCCAGCCAGATGCAGAGAGTCATATTCCTGGCGAACAGAATACGGTTCAAGATCTCGCGTTTCACGCGGTTGACCTTGATCTTCCACTCACGGCAGGTCTCATCAATGAGCTGTCCAGTACAGAGACTGACCAAGAAGATATTCGTGTAGCAATTGAGATGGTCCTTGAAACACCAATGAATGCTTCAGAGAATATCGGTGTTGCCATCGGAGACAAACAGTTTCTTGCAAACAATGCTGCCCAAATTCAAGACTACTGGAATAGCTGGGACGTCACTGCTGGAACGGGCAATCGCGATGGCAATTTTAGACCTGATGAAACGTTCAGGCTCACGAATCTGGATAACACGCTGCTGAGTCATAATGATTCCGTAAGTGCCATGCGATATCTCCAGCTGGCGCGTTTCAATCCGCTTGCCATGTCGAGCACATCCATGCCGGGAATGGCAATGACCACACACTATTCAGCTGATATTTCATTCCCGACAAGCCAGCAGTTTTCTTTTCAGCACGACATTATCCGAAACGATTCACAGCTTGGCATCATGCTTCTTTCTGCGAGACCCAATAGTCCTGCCAGTCAGGAGACACGGCTTTCAGAAATATATTCCTCATTGCACCAGAATATCACGGTTGGAAATATAGGGGGGAACGTGGATGCGCTGACCTTCCTGAAAACCAATCCAGCAATAATCAACAATCCAGTTGCACTTGCAAACATCCAAGCCTGGGCGGAAACCCATACTCCGGATGCATCCACGTACTACGATCGTGCAATTGATCTTGCGTGCGTATACATGGCAACAAACCAGGACCTTATTCCCCTGTATCGTGATAATCCGCTCGCAGCAATCAAGCAGTATTTAGACGAGGGTCTTTCCAATGGCCGATCCCTTGATGGCTGGCTGCGAACATCAACCATTGCAGACGCAAGGAGTCTCGTCTTTGCAGGCATTTGATTGTCCTGCGTTACACCCCCATAGGATTCATCCTCGTCGCTGTTGTCTGCTGGCACTTGCCATACAGAGTGCGTTTCGTTGAGCCTTAAGCTCGATGTATCCGATGAGGCTCTTTATTTTGCAAAGGATGTGTTCAAACATTCGATTACGTTTGTTGGGGATAATTCCAGCCAACGCATTCAATGACTTGCTCATGCAAGTTGTGTCGAAAGCTTTGTAAACCGTGAGTACTTCTTTTGTGGCATTGGAACGTGTTGTGTGGACAGAGAGGCTCGACCTCATGGTCATCAACCACTATTGCCATGCAAACGAAATCAGCCTGACAGGTCGACAAGCAGATCGACTTTTGCGACTATGAACACTCAATAATTTCGTTCCACGAACAAGGTAATGTTCTCATGATTTTGGTCATCAGTTCCAGTCTCCACCCAGGTAGCCGTAGTCGCATCATGGCGCGTGCCTGTGTACACCGACTCAAAGAACTTGAGATTGATGTCACCTTGTTTGACTTGGCTGAATCACCACTTCCGCTCTGTGATGGTGCAACAGCCTATGAAGACAGCAATGTCCAGCAGCTCAGCGGACTGGTCGAAAAGGCAGACGCAATCCTGCTAGCATCTCCCGTTTATAATTACGATGTGAACGCCTCAGCAAAAAACGCAGTGGAGCTGATAGGCCGTGCGTGGACCGGAAAGATCGTCGGCATGATGCTTGCTGCTGGTGGTCAGGGGAGCTACATGTCGGGGATGGGGCTCGCGAATAGTTTGATGCTCGATTTTCGTTGCCTCATTGTTCCCCGTTTCATCTATGCGACTGGTGAATCATTTGAAGGGGAGCACTTTGCTGATGAACGTATTCAAGAACGTGTGCACATCCTCATTGAAGATACTCTTCGTCTGGTTCATGGACTCAAACAGACGTCT
>JBDOMS010000527.1:0-2383 GCA_039831735.1 Pirellulales bacterium | reverse complement strand
TCCGGTCGGCGAACTCATTGAGACATCAATACAGCCCAATGGGCTTCAAGTTCGTAAGGTGCGTGTCCCTCTTGGTGTCATATTTTTCATTTATGAGTCACGGCCAAACGTCACTGCAGACGCCGCCGCAGTCGCGATGGCTTCAGGAAATGCAGTTGTTCTGCGAGGAGGAAAGGAAGCAGCTTACTCAAGCAGAAGAATTGTTGAAAGCATTCGTCAGGCGATCTCTGTAAGTGGCCTACCAACTGATTGCGTTCAACTTGTTGACATTGCAGATCGTGAGGCTGTTGGTGCTTTTCTTCAGTTCGACAACCTGATCGATCTTGCAATTCCACGTGGTGGCGAGGGCCTCATCCGCCGGGTCTGCGCTGAAGCACGCATGCCAGTCCTTAAACATTTCAGCGGAAACTGCCATGTGTACGTCGACAAATCTGCTGATCTTGATATGGCTGAAAGAATTTTAATTGATGCCAAATGTCAACGCATGGGTGTCTGTAACGCAGCAGAATCACTTTTAGTACACGGATCTGTTGCACAAGAATTCCTTCCTCGAGTAGCCGAGCAACTCCGATCGCGGAATGTTGACATGCTTGGGGACAAAGCTACCCGTGAAATTCTTCCTGAGGTAGGATTAGCGACTGAATCAGATTTCGCAACGGAATTTCTTGGCCCGAAACTTTCCATAGGTGTTGTCCGTTCAATTGATGAGGCCATTAAGCATATCAATCAGTTTGGTTCTCGACATACTGACGCAATCGTAACTTCGGAGGAATCTGTTGCTGAAAGATTTGCCGCTCAGGTTGATACCGCAGTTATACTCGTCAATGCAAGCACTCGTTTCAATGATGGTGGCGAACTTGGGCTTGGTGCAGAAATTGGAATTTCAACAGACAAACTTCATGCGCGTGGCCCATGCGGCCCGAGGGAATTGACCACCTACAAGTATGTCGTTATGGGAAATGGACAGACAAAAGGGTTGTAATCAAGACTCGACTGGAGAATCCGATGAACCAGAAAAAAGAGGAAACACCAAGACATCGACTTCGGGCGGTCGCTTTTGTCCTTTTTTTAACAACGTGTTCAATAGTTCTCTTTGCGCAAGGTCCTCCCCGCATGCGGAAACATAGAGTTTCTGAAGCAAAGACCTTGGAACTCGTTCCAGCAAACAAAAAACCCCCTGCGACAAACCGTGTTCGAATAACTGAAAGAGATGGCTTTCGAGTCATCGAATCAAATGACATTCCAAAACATACCGTTGGAGAATTTCCAAACAGAGGTAATCCGAACGCCATTGCAGCACAGAGTTGGACAATTAAAATTCCACTGCAACCAGCCCCAAACGATACGATAACACCACTCCACCAAAGCACCAGCCACGGTCCACCGAACATGCCCTTCGGCGTTGGCATCAACGGCGTACTCTTTGAGCCTGGGACGGCCGAGTTCTGGATGGGTGATCGACATGCTGACTGGAACTACGAGGCACTTGGAGGAGCAGTTAGTCTAGGACTTGATTCCAATCATGCTCATGTCCAGCCTGGTGGTATCTATCACTACCACGGCCTTCCTACCGGCCTTCTCGAAGAACTCAATTTTCCTGCAGGCAAAGAGGACCACAACAGGCACTCACCGCTCATTGGCTGGGCAGCGGATGGATTTCCTGTGTATTACGCCTTTGGTTACAAACAAGCAGAAGACCCAAAAAGTGGTATCGCAAAACTCACGACGAGTTTCCAATTAAAAAAAGGTGAGCGACCAAGCGGAAGTGCGGGGCCCGGTGGTCGATATGACGGGGCTTTTATTCAAGATTATGAATTTGTTGCAGGCACTGGTGAGCTGGATGAGTGCAATGGACGATTCTGCGTCACACCTGACTTTCCCGAAGGAACCTATGCCTACTTTCTCACAGACGCCTGGCCAGTTATTCCCCGCGGTTTTCGTGGAACTCCTGTCTTGCTCAAGGAGAGGAGACATGGTGCACATCCGAGGCCTCCCCGTTAATAGCCATGAGTGATCTGAGTCTTTACCAGCACCAACTCACAGGCCGAATCGATTGCGCACAACTTGCGGCACGCCGATATCAATAACCTGAATCCTGCCTGTATAAAGACTCGCATCAGTCGTCGTAAACCCCTGCTTGGATGCAACAAAGGTCAGCGTATCATCAGCCTGAACACAAGATCCGCATGGTGTTCCACTATCACAATCAAGCCCTGACGGCATATCAACAGAGATAATATGAGGCCGCGGATCAATTTTTGTTCTCGCCAAAATTGAGTCAATTGCAGCTTTTGAATCACCTCTCGTGACACCCGTTGTACCTGTTCCAAGAATTGCATCAACGATGCAGGTCGCCGAATTCAATGCATTCTTCCATAGTTAT
>JBDOMS010000130.1:0-2387 GCA_039831735.1 Pirellulales bacterium | reverse complement strand
CGATGAAGCTGACGAAGACACAGGCCCAACGGGAGCTGGCTGGGTCATTGAACTCGCAGGGCATCACTTTCACAACGAGCCAGACCATAAACCTTATCAAGGCGCGCAGTTTTTGCGGTCAACGCTGATCAGAAATCTACTTGGAAAAGGCTCGAAGGCAACGATTTCAGGAGGGCCAAGAGCAGGGGAAAAGGTAACGGTTGATCAACTCGGCCTTCGTTACCCTGTGATCATGTATTCCTCACCTATTCGAACCGTTCGTATTAATGATCCAAATGCTGCTGACGCTGCAATGTTTGATGATGGTGATATGGGTGATTCAGGATTTTTTCCACGTCCTCGTCGGCCTAGCGACAGTGACGATGGTGAAGAGGTCGCCGATGACCCATTTGTTACGCTTCGACGATACGATTTTGTTGTCCAACTTGTCTGGAAGCCCCGTACCCCGGGCGCTCCTCAAGATGATGAAGAACGAGAATCTACGGAGGGGGGTTTCTAACCCAGCATCTCATGGTCCCAGATTCGATTCGGCCTTTTGTTGTGGCTGTTCAAAAGTTTCATTTCTGGATGTTGGCAGCTCTTGCGCCATTGATCTTGTTGCCGCTGCTCTTCATGGCAAAGAGTAGTATCTCGAAAGAGATCGATAGTCAGAAAAGTAAAATTGAAGGAGCGAAGGGGTCTGTTGAGGCGGTGTTCTCACAAAATCCACATCCCAATGAAAACTGGTCTGCCAAAATTGAATCCCGAACGAAAGACATTGAAAAGGAAACTTATGCTGTCTGGCAGCAGTTATGGAGTGAGCAGGAGCCGCTCCGTCAGTGGCCCGAATCACTTGGCGCGGACTTTGTGACAGCTGCATTGGATCTCAAGCCTGGTGATAATCTTCGGCGATCTCTACTCGAGCGTTATCAGAACGATATTCCTGATATTGTTCGTGAGATTCCAGATCGCATGGGTGCAGATGAGATGATGTCAGACATTAATCTCGATGACTCTGGTGGAATCTCATTTGAGGACTTCGGCTCTACACTTGGTAGTTCTCTCACGGAGGTCTTTATTCCGTCTCTTGTGCAGTGGAGCGGTGCTGACCAGCAAGTGCTGTTTTCGTCGTTCAACTGGCAAACAACTCCTTCAACAACACAAGTTGTATTAGCTCAGGAAGAATTATGGATGTACGGCGCGCTATGTGACGTAATTAAGCGAGTAAACAACATTCCTGTCTCAATCGACCCAGGGGCTGTTGTTACTCCGGCAAATATTGCAATCCCTTTTGTTTTAGAAATGAAGGTTGGATATCTTGCCGCTGAAGATGATCCAGGAGGAGAAAACAGCTCAAGACTTTTCAATCCTGAAAGTTCATCGGGGGGGCTCTTTGGTGATGATTATGAGTCCGAGGACTACTCAGGAGACGATATGGAAATGATGAGTGGAGCCATGCGGCCTCCGCATCCCCGATTTGAGAATGCTGGATCGAATTCCATGGGCTATGACGAGGGTGATTATGAAGATGGAATGGACGCGGGATTTGGTGATGATGAATCTTCAGAAGAATCCCTGAAAAACTGGATTTATGTAGATGTGGACGGCAAGCCACTCATGGCTGAAGATTTGGCTGACTCATCACTGCAGGTCTTTCGACTTATGCCATTTTTCCTGAAGCTCAGGATGGACCAGCGGGCCATTGATCCGCTTTTGGTGGAGTTGGCCTCCGCTCCGGTGCCGATTGACACGCGTCAGCTAAGAATTAATCCACAAGGGGGCGGTGGAGCAATGGAAAGTGGCTATGGTGACGGTGGTTTCGGCGGAGGTTCAATGGACTACGGCGGGATGGATGATTCTGGAGATTATGACATGTCGGGGTCTCTTGGGATGGACAGGCCGCGGCTCCACGATGTGAATGTAGAATTAAGAGGAACTCTTGCCATCATTCAGCCGATGCCGGAGTTAGAAAAGTCTGATGATGATCTTGAGGAGGATGAATAATGAAAGCACCATCTTTATCAAAGAGTGCTATTCAAAAATGGTTCCTTAATCATTTTGAGAAGATTCTTGCAACATTTGTATTCTTGTTCTCATTCTGGCTTGCCTGGGGAGGGCTGAGTGCCATCCAATCCAAGTCTGCTTCAGCTGATTTGAAGCCTGATATCATTTCTTCACGAGCAGCTGCTGCTTTGCAACATATTGATCAACAAAAAGATCCTCCTGAAGAAAAACTACTCGAGCCCCTGGGGCTTTCTGACACGTGGTCACTATGGAAGTCGCCCAAAGAGAAGGCCGCTCGGCGATTAGTTCTGAGCCATCCCTTGTTTGAAGAAAAAGAACGGAGGACGCAGCCCGACGTCTTCCCTGTCGAAGACCTTCAGGCTGTTAGTGGGGTCGCAGCTCTG
>JBDOMS010000133.1:0-2395 GCA_039831735.1 Pirellulales bacterium | reverse complement strand
TACTGCTGTATAACCAGACCAACATTGAAGGCAAGACTGACACCCTGATCAAGGATCTGGATGTCGGTGATGTTGGAGACCGGGCAAGGCGTCGGTGGCGGACGTTTTTTCTGCGTCGGGCGGAATTGCCTGTTCAGCCGGGAAAGCCAATGCCACATTTGCAGTTTCAGCTTCTCGTGCACTCGGCACAGGAGCTGCCAACCACTACGAAGGATGAACTTGTAGCATTTTTTCTAGCTGCCAGGCAAGTGCTTTCCACCAAACTCACTCTCTAGTCAAAACCGAAACATTTGCTGGGGCTCGCTCTATCGCGTTTCTATCGAAACACCGGCTGATGTCCGTGTGAGTATTTTTTTAATCAGTGATGAATTAAAATGGCAAACTGGTCAAAAAAAACTGACCGTCGCAGTAAGTCCGGGTTCGTATCATCGATCACTCGCAGGCTGAAGACGCTGGTTCTGCGTTCCGTTTCAAACTCGTCCCGTCATTTGACGATCTTTCTTTCCAGGCAGTGGAAGAGGTTGGTTGATTGGTGGTGGTTGTTCGCTCGATGGTGGAAGCAGCGACAGTTGAAGTACCTGGTAAGGGGTTTCCCAACCTTGATCGTTGTGGGGTTCGTGTGTTTTCTGACAGCATCCTCGCAGCTGCGTTCCAGTTTTGAGGACGTCAATTACTACTGTAAGTATGGTCGCCAGGCCATGAATGCTGAGAACTGGCATCTGGCAAAGCTATGCTTCGAGCGTGCCCGTCAATTGGGAGTTGTTTCCAATCAGGACTTGTTCAGTCTCGCGAAGGCAACTGCCCTGACACGCGATGAGTTACGGACGGTCGCCGTTTTGGCGCAGTTAGCCCCCGATGACAGAAGTGTGTATGCACCGGCGCACATGTGGCAGGCGGTCTCACTGCTGCAGGACGGACACTGCAGTGCTGATGATCTGATATCTGTGGAACTCCATCTGCGGCATGTTTTGTCGCTGGCGCCTACCCACGAGATGGCGAATGCTCTGCTCGGAGAGTTGTATTTTCAACAGGAATTCTGGGACGGGGCAGTCAACTGTCTGAGTTTTGCGCCACGGTCGCAAACCAAGTATGGTGTCCTGCTGAGCAAAGCCTGTGTGCAGACCGGACGCCGTGCACAGGCCGAGTTTGCAGCTCTAACTGTTATTCGGATTAGCTCGGACGCAGCTGGGAGGGACCCGATGGATCACGAGTCTCGCAGACATTGGGCGGAAATGCTTGTGGTTCTGGAGAGATTTCCGGAGGCGGTTGATGTTCTTGCTGAGGGTATTCGGATCGAAGAAGATGATCAGGAAAATCACAACGCGTTGGCACGAACGTATCTGTCGTGGTCAGACAAGTTGATGGAGGATACGGGGCCCCTTGAGATCCGTCGGATTAATTCGTTTAGACTCATCGCCAAGGCGATGGAACATAATCCCGACAATCCCTGGCTCTTCAACCGCATGATGGAGGTGATTTCCTTCGAAGATGATCTCGCTGCGGAAGCGCGGGAGTTCCTACGTCAGAACCTGGCTCGCGGGCACGCCATCGGGATGTCTCACCTGCTACTGGGCACATTTCTTGAAAAGACGAAGGACTCGGCTCAGGCCGATTTTCACTTTGAGCAAGCGTCGCGTTTAATGCCAACAGCCGCCATTGTTGCCAACAACTTTGCCTGGCATCTTGCCCATCAACCGAATCCAGACCTGAATCGTGCCTTTTCGTTGATTCAGACTGTCATTGCCAAACATCCTGATAACGCAGCATATATTGATACGCGAGCGAATATCTACCTGGGTATGAAGAAGTGGTCTTTGGCATTAGCTGATTTTCAGATTTCATTGACAAAATACTCGCACGAGCCATCAGTTCACGATGGATTGGCGAGAGCTTATTCAGAACTTCAAATGACAGATTTGGCGAAAACTCATGAAAAAACAGCAAAACGACTCAAAGACGGGGCTCAAAAAGACGGCTTGCGGGCAAAACCTGAATAATCTGCATAAAGGCCCTATTTTACCCTGAAGCTGATTGACATCGTGTCATTTTCTGAGAACATCTGTGTGTTGTGTTGTTGCCCCCTTAAAGGAAAGTGGTTCTATGAGACCATTACTTGCCTTGACAGTGGTTGCTGTCGTATTTACCTCCTCCAGTGCTAACGCGATCCTGATTACCCGAGATGCGGGTTCGGACGATCTTGGTACAGCAGCCTCGATCAATAGCGTTGTCATTGACAACGGAGCCCAAACGATTCATGTCAATTTAAATTTCCTTGAAAAGCTGACGCCGTTCAGCTTGGGGTTCATTGTTACAGGTGAGGATAACGGATTCCTTCCTGACTCTGAAAACTACGTTTTAACCATGACAACGGTTAATGGCATTACTTCACCAAACC
>JBDOMS010000609.1:0-2395 GCA_039831735.1 Pirellulales bacterium | reverse complement strand
AGAGGTGCATACACGAACTGAACAATCTGACACACAGTAGCAGCCGCAGCACGTTCTGTCGTACAGTGAAGCGATTCTGGCTCAAATGGCAGTCCTTCCGGAGATGCATTTATTGTAATGCTATTCCGACGAGCAATATCTGCTGGCCCCATGGTCCGCTCACCAGCCTCCAGAAGATACGAAGCGATCAACGCATCAAAAATGACACCCTGCAGTTCAAGGCCCAACAATCCTGCAGCAACAGACTGCCGTTTCAAGTCATAAACAATTTTTTGATATTGCTGATCCGAAAGAAGATTTTTGAGTAACGAATTCTTTTCTAAAACCTCTCGTGACACATAGACACGGCTCTCCTCAGACGCAAGCACAACACCTGAAGGTGGAGACGAAAATCGTTGTGTTTCAGCAACGACAAAACAGGTTGCAAGAGTAGATTCGCGATTGACAGTGTCAACAAACGCACGTATTTCTTTGTCAGTCTGAAGTTCATCAATGACTGAATTGATGCCAATCATTGTGTCCTGAGTGACTGATGCTGCTGAGGGTGATGCTGGGCCTTGATCGAGATCAAACAGTGCCTGCTTATTGCGATCACTTCCCCCGGATTGATTCTTCTTTTTTGTTCCACGAGTGCTTTTGCTTCCTGCAACTTTTTGAACAAGACTCTTGAATCCCATGTCTTGCAAGAATGAAATGAGACGTTTTGTGTCTGGCTGATGAAGTTGAGCATCGTCCCATGGGATGTCGATTGGAACAGCCGTTTCCAGCCGTATTAAGTCCTGACCAGCTTTTGCAGTCTCTTCATGGGTCGCCAGGTTTTCTTTTCGTTTTTTTCCAGAAACTTCGTCAAGATGCGCAAAAAGGTTTTCTAACGATTCATATTTCTTCAGAAGTTCGGAAGCTGTTTTCGGTCCAATCCCTGGCACACCAGGCACGTTGTCTACCGCATCTCCAACGAGTGACAAATAATCAACAACCTGATCAGGACGCAAACCCCAATCTTCGACGAGCTCTTGTTTTCCGATAATGGCATTGTTTCTTAAGTTGAGAAGCCGAACATTCTCTCCAATAAGTTGTCGTGCATCTTTATCAGCTGTTGCGATGATGCATTCTCCACCCAATGCAACTGTCTGCGTTGCCAGTGTAGCAAGCACATCATCGGCTTCGTATCCTGCCAATTCAAGGCATGGAATCCCCATCACTTCGAACAGTTGGCGAATAAGTGGAATCTGTGTTACGAGATCAGCAGGCATCTCAGCACGATTTGCCTTGTAGTCTTCAAATTGCTCATGGCGAAATGTCGGCCCTGCAGCGTCCATCGCAAACAATAAATAGCTGGGCTTTTTTTTATTGATGATATCAAGCAAATCACGAGTCAGTCCGTATACAACTGAAACAGGCACACCCTTTGGTGATGACATTTCCGGAAGGGCATGAAAAAGCTGGTACACCCGAGAGAGGGTATCAATTGCCAGCACAGTCTTGTTCTGTAGATTTGGAGCCACGATTGATTTCTTGCTTTTCATCGCATCCATCATAACGTTCACTCACGCCTGGCGTCTCGCTGATACACAACAAGCAGGAAATCATTTTGAGAAAGGGACGAACGCTTCGAATTTTTTACATTGCGAGACATTTCTGGAGAGAAATAGAGGGATGCCCCCCTTGTTGTCTTACTCGCCACTTGGCGGTTCGTACTCAAAATCTTTCCATTTCATCGCTCGACGGAAGGGTTCGATACGAAGCACAACCTCACCATTATGAAAAATTCTTACTGTGCCATTTGTTTCACTCACGGTGACCGCTACGCTTCTAGTTCTACGAGTGATGGCAGCTGCAGCCCAATGTCGTGCTCCGAGTCCCTTGGCAACTGATACATTCTCTGCTGATGCATCTATGTATCGTGCTGCTGCTTCCACAGTACTATCCGCAGTCACTACAAACGCTCCGTCGAGCTGTGCTATTTCCTTGATGCCCTCTCGAACACGAACATCGGTAAGTTTTCGCTCCCCACGACCATATCCGCGAACTGGGTCAAAGCCAGTTGAATGACTTGATTGGATGACCTTCCTCGTGTCGCCAACAATAAAGAGTGTCCCGACTGGCTTTCCCTCTCGGCCCTCACGGCCAATTTCAACAGCCAGATCAACAACAATCTTGAGGGTTTCCAAAGGAACCTTCGTCTCAAGATTTCGAAGGTCACGTGCAGTGAGCTGACCTAAATGCTCTTCCAAACGTAAAAGGCTTACAGAATCAATCGTCCCGGCCTCAAATCCGCTATACAATGCAACGACATCGGCATCTGATGTGATCTTCTCATCCGCCACACATTCAAGCAAAGCTAGAGCAAGCCGCTCGTGGACTGGCAAATCAGTGATATCAAGCAAGGCTTCGG
>JBDOMS010000477.1:0-2397 GCA_039831735.1 Pirellulales bacterium | reverse complement strand
CTCTTCGATGACCCAACTGTCGGTCAACTTCTTGTACAAACACTCCGCCATGCTCGTGGAGATGCACGGAGAGCGATTCTTGCCTCTCTCGTATCTCGGGTAACATTTGCAGAAAAGCTTGTGAGTGCCGTTGAAAACAATCATGTTGAGGTGCACGATTTATCTGCTAGCCTCGTTCGCAGTATTCATGCACTCGAAGACCCGACACTTTCACATCGGCTTACAAATGCATGGGGGCATGTGCAAGAAAGTTCACTCGAAAAAAAGAAACGCATGCAATCCCTTACAGCAATGCTTTCTCCTGATCCTCATGAATCCTTAGACCTTGTCATGGGACGCATACTGTTTAAGACACACTGCGGAATCTGTCACAAACTTTATGGTGAGGGGGGCACATTAGGGCCAGACCTCACTGGCTCAGGTCGACACGATCTGAACTATCTCGTTGAGAATATTATTGACCCAAGTGCTGTCGTAAACCGTGACTGGAGACTTACGGTCCTGCGGCTCATTGATGGACGTGTCCTCAGTGGTGTTGTGATTGATGAAAATGAAAAAACACTGACTGTGCTCACTCAACAGGAACGTGCTGTGGTTTTGCTTGATGAGATTGAGGAGCGTACGCTCACCAACCAGTCACCCATGCCTGACGGTCTATTCGAGAAACTCTCTGAAAAACAGAAAAAAAATCTCATTGCCTACCTGAGACATCCAACTCAGGTAGCAATACCCTGAATCGATAACCATCGTCATATTGGTCAATACATACAGTATCTGGTATTGCATACAACGACTGCCTTATGCAGACCACACCCTCAAGAGCAAGATCATGGACTTTCCTACGTTCTCGCTAGTACTATCGTCCATCCAGTTTCTTATCGGATTCCCACTCCTATGGCGTCCCAAGGATGCCTCAATATGGCTAAGAAAACTCGTTCATGATGAACGCCTGTGTCCTGTGATTGGAGCACTCTCTGTATGCTTATGCCTCTTGCCTCTATTACAAGAACCCGTTCCCAGCGTAAGCCTTACCGGACTCCTTTGGTGTGTTGCATGTCTAGGAATCTTAAAAGGCATTGTTTTGTGCTGGTACCCTTCGTGGTACGCACGCCTCATTGTCATAAAACTCTATCCACCTTACTTATTGGGCTTGATATCCCTCGGGAGTGGCACCTTCTTTCTATGGGCTGGGATAACTCTACGATGAGACACTGGTTCTTACATTCATGGTCACAATAGAGATTCAATTGTCACAGTACCTGAAATCATTGTGCACGCTTCTCTTCCTTCTGACTGGGTCTGCGGCATTCCACACACATCCCGTTCTGAGTGCTCCAACAACATTTCTCAAAACATATTGCCTGGAGTGTCATTCTGGTAACACCCCAGAGGCTGGCCTCAACCTCATGGATCTTGAGACTGATCTGACTCAGCCCAAAGTCTTTGCTCGATGGGAACATATCTATAAGCGAATCAGCAATGGTGAGATGCCGCCCCAATCCTTCGAACGTCCTCCTGAAACAGTTCGGCGTGATTATCAAAAACGACTCCACGCACATCTGACGCAAGCACACACTGCCATGCGGGAAACAGTTTTGCGTCGTCTCAATCGCCATGAATATGAAAATACATTGAATGATCTCTTTGGAACAAACATCCGCTTAGCAGAGATGCTTCCCGAGGATGGTCGATCGCACGAGTTTGACACTATTGGTGACGCTCTCAATATGTCATCGGTTCAGATGCAACGATATTTGGATGGCATCAGGCTCGTACTCCAAGAATCAATTCAAAAGACCCTGAGTGCACCTGAGAAAAAAATAGTTCGAGCAAGTTATGCAGATACTCGAGGAGCGGAACAGTGGCTGGGAAAAATCTGGCTGCACCGTGACGATGGAGCAGTCGTGTTTTTCAAACAGTTCGGGTATCCATCTGGCATGCTACGAGAAGCGAACGCACAAGAAGATGGTTTCTACAAAATTCGTGTCACTGGCTATGCATATCAGAGTGATTCACCCATTACATTTGCCCTTGGTGCCACAACGTTTAAGAGAGGAGCCGATCGCCCAACATTTGGTTACTTTGAACTTCCTCCTGGCGAGCCAGTAACCATTGAAACAACAGCATGGCTGCCTGATCGATATATGGTGGAACTGACACCGTATGGAATCCATGACCACAATAAACTCAAAACAACACCGATTGATGAATATCGTGGTCCAGGGCTGGCCATTCAGCATATTGAAGTTGAGGGTCCGATTGTAAAGCAGTTTCCAAGTCGTGGTCATGTCCTTATTTTTGACCAACTCGATCGACAGGAAATTGTTCCACCAAACCCTACCATTCGTTCAAAGCCATGGTATAAGCCTGCCTTTGAAATTCATTCTTCTCAGCCCG
>JBDOMS010000041.1:0-10448 GCA_039831735.1 Pirellulales bacterium | reverse complement strand
TTCGTATCGGTGACGATGACGTTCGGTTATGCGTTCAGCTCCATACGCATCGGAAGATTTTGTATTTTGAGAGAGGATACACGGTTGGCTGCCAAGTCGCATCGTGCCTCCCTTTGCCACAACGCCTTGCTGTTCTTCCATGAGTGCTATAACTGGATAAGGCGTGTCTTTTACAAACTCGGTGGAGTGAGCTTCTTTCAACGCAGCAAGATTTCGTGCAATATCAATCACGGCACACTGCATGCCAAGGCAGATGCCTAAGAAAGGAATATGATGTTCTCGTGCAAAAGAAATGGCTTTTACCTTGCCTTCAATGCCGCGTTCCCCAAAACCACCGGGAACAATGAGGCCATCAAATCCTGCAAGGAGTCGTTCAGCTCCCTCCCGTTCAATATCCTCACTTTTTATCGGCTGTACTCGAACCCGAGTTTGGTGAGCAATACCACCATGATCCAAGGCCTCATAGATACTTTTGTAGGCATCTCGATGTTCTGCATATTTACCAACGAGTGCGATTGAGATTTCATGCTCCGGATTTCGAAGACGGTGCAGGATCTCATGCCAATTTTCGAGTTTCGCAGGCCCAGCCTGTAGTCCAAACCGCTTGAGCACCAATTCATCAATACAATTCGACTGAAGTGAGAGAGGAACCTCATAGATCGAGAAATCTTTATCTCGTTCCTCAATAACAGCATCAATTGGCACATTACAAAATAACGCAATTTTCTCACGATCGACTGTATCCAAAGAACGCTCAGTCCGGCAGACCAATACATCTGGCTGGATGCCGATCTGCCGAAGAATACCCACGGAGTGCTGAGTCGGTTTTGTCTTTAATTCTCCAGCTGCTTTAAGGTAAGGCACGAGAGTGAGATGAATGAACATGCACTTTTCTCTGCCTACTTCAAGCGGTATTTGTCGGATTGCTTCAAGAAACGGCAAACTTTCTATGTCGCCAACCGTTCCACCAATCTCCGTGATCACAATGTCAGTTTCAGCATCAGAGAGATTCTTCACAACCTCCTTGATTTCATTCGTTATGTGAGGAATGACTTGGACTGTTTTGCCAAGAAACTCTCCTCGACGTTCCTTATTAATAACGGAAACATAGATCTGTCCGGTTGTGTAATTACTTTCACGTGTAAGGTGGGTAGCTGTAAATCGTTCATAATGGCCCAAATCGAGATCGGTCTCACTGCCATCATCGAGTACGTAGACTTCACCGTGTTGATAGGGACTCATTGTGCCTGGATCTACGTTTATGTACGGATCCAACTTTTGCATCTTCACCCGTAACCCTCGGGATTCGAGGAGCATGCCAATGGAGGCACTGGTGAGACCTTTGCCTAGCGAACTGACAACACCGCCTGTCACGAAAATGTGCTTGCTCACAAATACGAGTTCCTTCCCGTCATCCGGGGTCAATAACCTTGACTAACTCCTTAGCCACGCCGGAATTGGATTGAACCGAACAATCGGCCGTGGGTCAAATGAGATCCTCGAATCACGGTAGTTGGAGAGTGCACAGCACTTTTGTTATGAGCATGAGACATCAATATCACGGCCGCAATCAACCTATAGATGAACCTTGAGATTTTCGTGGTACAGTTTGGTGTATGAATAAAGCATCCACAATCCAATCGTCCGTGCCCTCATCATCCACTTCAAATATTCGTATACGACGTTTGGAACCTCTTGTTCCACCGGCTCATTTATTGGCAACGCAGCCCCTCGCCGGGGTAGCGGCATCAACAGTGGTGTCTGGACGACGTGCAGTCGAAGAAGTTCTTGCGGGTGAAGATTTGCGACTTCTTGCCGTTGTTGGACCATGCTCCATCCATGATGTCGATGCAGCACGTGATTATGCAGCACGCCTTAAGTCATTGGCGGATCGTGTCGCTGACAGGTTGCTTGTTGTCATGCGTGTTTATTTTGAAAAGCCTCGCACAACAGTTGGCTGGAAAGGGCTCATCAATGATCCTCACCTTGATGACTCCTTTGACATCGCCATGGGGCTTCAGATGGCAAGGAGCCTCTTGATAGAAGTTTCAGGAATGGGACTTGCAACAGCAACAGAGTTTCTTGAACCAATAACACCACAATACATTGCAGACACAATTGTTCTTGGTGCCATTGGCGCTCGTACAACAGAAAGCCCAACGCATCGTCAAATGGCTAGTGGATTATCAATGCCAGTCGGTTTCAAGAATTCAACCGATGGTTCACTTCAGGCAGCGATTGATGCGATGCAGGCATCCCGTACACCACATAGCTTTCTCGGGATTGATAATGAGGGGGGAACAGCAGTTGTCTCAACGGCGGGAAATCCTTGGGGAGTTCTTATGCTTCGTGGTGGCCGCAGTGGCTCTAGCTATTCAAGTTCAGTGATGCAAGATGCACGTCAACGGATGGAACTGGCAGGTCTGCCTCCTCGCATAATTGTTGACTGTAGCCATGCCAATTCAGGTAAGGATCACCGTCGGCAGTCAGTTGTTTGGCGTGATGTGCTGATGCAACGAATCTCTGGCGATCGATCAATCGTTGGCATGATGCTTGAAAGCAATATCCTGCCTGGTAATCAGCCAGTGCAGCAGGATCGTGCAAAGTTGCAATATGGGGTTTCCATTACAGATGGGTGTGTTGGCTGGGATGAGACAGAGGAACTATTGCTTGAAGCGCACAGTCAACTTGGGGCTGTTTAGCAGGCTTTGATTTACCTCGACTCAGCCAGCATGCATCGCTAGAATCCGCCTCTTCCTCCGCTGAAAGGATTCTACATGTATCTTGCTGTCCGAGTTTTTTGCTGTGTCATAGTTGTCGTGATGGGTGAGGTCAGTTGCGCACAATTCGGTTCGTTGCCTGTTGATAATGGCCAGCCAACACCTCAAATGAATAATGGATCTCCTGAGATTCAGACCATTGTCGCCGCGACACAAACACTTGATCAGTTTTTTGGACTCTCTATCGAATCCATACCTCCGAGTATGCTGAATGATGCATCAGGAGTGGCGATATTTCCCCATATGATTAAGGGAGGTTTCATTCTAGGTGTCAATTTTGGGAAGGGGGTACTCCACGTTCGAAATCAGAACGGTACGTGGAGCCCTCCAGCAATGGTCACAATGGGTGGAGGAAGTGTAGGTTTTCAGGCAGGTGTGCAGGCTGCTGACATTGTTCTTGTGTTCAAAACACCACAAAGTCTGAATGGCTTTTTGGAAGGACAGAAGGTAACGCTTGGAGCAGATGCTGCTGTTGCTGCCGGGCCAGTGGGTCGTCAGGCCAATGCCAGTACAGATGCTCGGCTTGGTGCTGAGATTTATTCATACGCACGAAGCCGTGGACTTTTTCTTGGAGTGTCTCTTGGAGGAGCAGATGTCTCTATTGATAGTAATGCAAATGGAATACTGTATGGTCGTACTGGAGTGACGCCGGCAGATATTTTTCAGAATCGTGGACTTGCTGTCCGGCCAGAGGTTGTGCAATTGGTTCAAGATCTCAATGCCCGTACACAACAAGGTGGAATTCAATCATCCGTTCCGTCAGTACCAGGTCAGATTGGGGCATCGGCTTCAGTGGGTTCACAGCCACCAGTAGTGTCTGGACTTCCTGAATCATCGACGACTCCAGCAGTACGTATGTCTGCAGTTCCATCATCACAAGCGACGGTACCACTTATTCCCATTCAGCCAACTCCTTCAACGATTGATCCACCATTGGTTCCGATTGTACCGCGATAGTCGAAGACCAGTCGCTCTACTCGTGACTAGATTGATTTACGTGAGTGAGTTATTGCTGATGAGTAAATCGCTGAGATCATTTTTACCGTCGTGAGCCCTGCGTACATGCCTGTTTCAGGCTCACGATCTTCCTTGATTGCATCAATAAGATCACTTACGGCTCTTCTGCCCCATAGCGACCGCTCTTTTGTGCGGTTCATGTCGAGTGTTGTGAGGTCAACCCCCAAGCCTTCTGGACCAATCGGTTGCCAAGAATAATCTTTATCAACCCGCCAGAGTGGGGCGGCACGATAATAGCATTGAGGCACCCGATCAGGCCAGATGTGGATTGCACCGTTTGAACCAGCCACCGTGAGGCCAAAATTGGGTTGCCTGAGCCCTGCTTCCCGAATGCTCGCAAAGTATCCAATCGGACCATCTGCAAGGCCAAACATGGCTGCTATTGAGTCACCAGCAATAAGCCCTAGGCCTTCCGGCCCTTCCACAAAATCTTTTTTGATTATTGCTCGACCATTTGTCGTAACGGTTGCATCACACCATTGCGGTTCACCTCCAAGGTCTACCATCATGTCAAGGATGTGGCTGCCTAACACCCAAAGATCCTCACCTCCCCCGCGGTGATCTTCTTTGCCTCGTCCACGAAGCTCAAGAACCTTTCCAATCTTTCCAGATTCAATGAGATCTCGGGCAGCAAGATATGACGCACTATGGCGATTCACAAATGCAATACTCAGTTTAGTATTTGATTCACGGCAAGCTTGAGCGACAGCCTCTCCTTCCTCAGGAGTCCGCACAAAAGGCTTTTCAATAAATATGCCTTTTGCACCACTCTTCGCTGCATGAAGAGCCATTTCGGCATGGCAATCAACATGCCGCATGCAGATTACAACCACATCTGGCTTCACGTCTGCAATCATGTGACGCCAGTTTAGGAAACCAGCGTTTTGATCAAGCCCGTGACGCAAGCATGCTTTTGCGAGTCCGTCTGGAGAGTCATCAGCAATTGCGATAACCTCTGAATCCAAGCGATTCTGCCACAATTGATCAATAGCATGGCCCCAATCACCACGACCTGTACGGCCAATTGCTGCAACTCTTAGAGCGCGTGTCTGTTGTATTCCCATGAGACATTTCCTTTTTCAGTCACTACACTACTCAACAACGGAGTATGATCTTAGTTCAAAGGTTCTTGAAGCCCCAACGTTTTTATCAGATCACGTGGAGTTATGAGTATTCTAAAGCATGAGTTAATCTGTTAACGAGATGGTTTGTGAGTAAATCAAGACTATGCACCGAGTTTCAAGTGGATTGAGGGTAGGTCCTTCAACAGGACCGGAGGATGACCACAGTGGCTGTCACGATCCCATCGCACGGGCAAACATTGATCGTGCCATGGCTCTTGGTGTTTTTCTCAACGTCGGTTTTGTGATCGTAGAGTTTGGTTTCGGTGTTGTTTCAGGTTCACTTGCGCTGATCGCGGACGCAGGCCACAATGCCAGCGATGTTCTTGGTTTACTTCTCGCTTGGGGGGCAGATTATTTAGCACGGCGTCCTCCTACCCGAAAATACACATGGGGATTAAGGCGAGCAACTATCTACGCAGCTTTTCTCAATGCTGTGTTCTTGCTTGTTGCATGTGGTGGCATCCTGTGGGAAGCATGGCATAGATTCACCGATCCTCAACCAGTAGAAGGCCCTACTATCATTGTTGTTGCGCTCATAGGTGTCCTCATTAATTCTCTGACAGCATTTCTTTTTCTGCGGGGCCATCATGATGCGAACATTCGTGGAGCATTCCTTCACATGGTTGCAGATGCTGCAATATCGCTAGGGGTTGTCATAGCCGGGGTGGGCATTCTTGTTACTGGCATGGTGTGGATTGATCCTGTTGTCAGTATCTTGATAACGTCTGCCATTGTGATGGGTACGTGGGGTCTCTTCCGGGAAAGTATTGAACTCGCCTTTGATGCGGTGCCTCGTGGAATAAATATTGATTTGGTTGAGAACGCCCTCAAAGAGGTTCCCGGGATTATTGTGATCCATGATCTTCATGTGTGGGGAATGAGTACCTCAGAAGTTTCCCTTACGGCACATATTCATGTTTCCAGAGAAGCCGATCAAATCGTGGTCTTAAGAGCAGCTGAAAATGTATTGCGAAAGAACTTTCACATCACGCACTCAACAATACAGCTAGAGAGTAGCCCCACCCCTTCATAAGTCACTCAATAACGTACAGTCATTATGGATTTTGAATCTTATAAAGATGACTTTTTGTTCTCAGGAATAATGCATTGTCATACACGGCCGGAGAGGCCATGCATCCTTCATCTAATGAGTTGACCGAGACAATGTCGTGGGGCTTTTTTGCAGATACCACAGATGTCTCTCCTTCTTGATTACAAAGATAGATGTTGTCACTCGTGAGCAGTGGAGATGCAGAAAACTCACCCTTGAGTCGTTTCTGGGATTCTGATTTTCCTGTAAGAGTATTGAGAAAACTCAGTACTCCTGAGTTGGATAGTAAAACGACTTGGTTCCCGAGTATTAGCTGAGATGAACGAGTGCCAGAGCCGCGAGAAGATTTCCAGACGATGTTTGAAGAAGAGATATTTCCACGACCATCTGGAGTGACCGCTAGAAGACCCATGCCGCCAGCAGCTGTGTTCAGATAAAGTATTCCTTTTGAGTAAAGAGGTCTTGCAGATGCATTCATCCCACCATGATTCACTCGCCAGAGTTCTTTTCCAGACTCCGGGTCATAGGCGATAGTTGCTCCTGCACTGGGGACCACAACCTGATCACGACCACCGTGGGCAATAACGGTAGCAGTCGCATAGGCTTTTTTCATATCGCCGTTGTCGGTGCCATATTCTATGTTTCGATCCGTCTTCCAGACGGTCTGACCATTCTTCGTATTGAGGGCTACAACGTATTGATAGTCAAAGCCATCAAATGCAACGATAAGTAGATCGTCATACAAAATGGGAGAAGAGCCTGGACCCCTGAAATGGTCGCAGGGGAGATCCTGCCTGCTCCAAAGAATCTTGCCAGTTTTGGTATTGAGGCAGGCAGTGCCAGCACTGCCGAAATGAGCGTAGAGGCGGCCAGGTTCAATAACAGGGGTAGGCGAAGCGTAGCTGTTGAAGTCATGACAAAACTGAGGATTGTCTATTTTGAAAATTGTCACATCATGGACGATGTTTCCTGTTTCTCGTTCAATCGCGAGCACAGATAGTCTTTTCCCATCAGTCGTTGCATTTGTTATCCAAACTGGGCCATCCCAAATAACTGGGGAGGACCACGCTTTGCCAGGAATAGCAGTTTTCCACACAACTCCCGTGTCTTCACTCCATCGCACTGGCAATTGTTCTGCGGTAGAAACACCATCTCCTGTAGGGCCGCGAAACTCTGGCCATGGTGAAGCAGGCCACGTTGATCCACATACGGATAAACATGCTGTGACCAAGAGGCTTCGGATGAAATAGGGATGAGACATTTAGCTATCCAGTTGGGAGGAAAATGCGAGGAAGACCATGAGGTGAGGATAACATGAAATTGATTTTCATGATTTATAAAAAGTACACCAACACATTTTGTATGCTTGGGATGATTTATAAAATTTGATCTCGTACAACGTTATCATGATAGCTATCAATAGGGTATAGAAGAGGTGCAAAATCAAAGTTTAGCCGGACTCCTTATAGGGGCCGTAGTATGCTCTCTGAGTATTCCACTTGCTGTTGCCAATGATGTGGATAAGTGGGAGTCGGCCATTGCTGCATTCGAGAATGATGACCAGAATAATCCATATCCCAACGATTCTATAATGTTTGTTGGCAGTTCAAGTATCAGGCTCTGGGAGACCTTAGCCGAAGATATGGCTCCTTATCACGTTATCCAGAGAGGGTTTGGAGGAGCAACAACAGATGATGTCGTCTATTATGCGGAACGCATTCTTGGAAATCACTCACTGCGGTCCGTTGTGCTTTTTGTAGCAAATGATATTCGCGGAAAAGAAGAAGATCTTTCTCCGGAGCAGGCAGTTGACCACTTCAAGCTGTTTTTGGACAAGGTCCATGCGCACTCACGTGATGTACCAGTATTGATTATTGCTGTGACACCAACCGAAAAGCGGTGGAGTGTGTGGCCACAGATACGTGATTTGAATAATCGTATTGCAGCGCTGTGTGATCAAACTAAGGACGCAGTTTTTATTCCAACAGAGGATCTTTTTCTGAACCAAGATAGACGCCCGCGTAGAGAACTTTTCCGTGATGATAAGCTTCACCTTAACGAAAAAGGCTATGCATTGTGGACTCGACGAGTGAGATCATATCTTGAGCCTCTTGTGAGAGTTGAGTAGTGCCGAGGATGCCTCGAGATTCGTATGTGTCGGAGGGAATCTGAGTGAAAGCCATACGTCAAGACTCCGCTGCTTTTTTTACGATTCCAGCAAGCATTTTGGTGAAGACTAATTCATGAAGAGGCCAGATGGCGTACCAATAGACCAGACCACTTAGTCCCTTCGGATCAAACACAGCTGTCTGATGAATGGTGACGTCGTCAGCCCTTGGTACGACCTCAAACTCAAGCCAACCACGTCCTGGAATTTTCATTTCTGCGGCAAGTCTCAGCCTTCTTGGAGGATCACAGAATTCAACATGCCAGCAATCGAGCGTATCTCCTGTCACAAGTGTTTTTGGGTCACGCCGGCCACGTGACATTCCAGGTCCACCACAACAACGATCTATCAGCCCACGCAGTTTCCACAGCCAATTACAAGCGTACCATCCATTTTGTCCACCAATACATTCAATCGCTGTGAATGCTTTTTCAGGAGATACGGAGACAACAGCATGTCGATGATCAACAAGACGACTGCCTTCTGGCTTCCCTCCATAACGATGGGGCAGTTCTTCACTATCAGCAACATCTGCCCAGCGTTTGTTGGCAAACTCTTGATCCTCGTTTTGTTCTGCTTCACGAACAGCCGTTCTCAAATCTCGAGGTCGGATACGAAATGTATCCAGGGAACGTGTATCCTCTACGACTGTCGGATTCTTAAGTCCATCAATCAACTTTCTTCCTACCTTCGAATATTTTGTGGCGACAAGCTTGAGCCACAGGCTTGAGAGCCGAGGCGTCAGAACAGGCACCGGAATCATAAGACGAGTTAGTCCTCTTTGGCGTGCATACTCTTTCATAATAGCGCCATAGGATTCTTTGTCCGGTCCTCCAATCTCAAAAACTTGAGAAGTGTTTTTTTCAAGACAAATAGCTGCTGTTAGGTAGGAAACAATATCAGCAATAGCGATTGGTTGGGTTGGTGTGGCTACCCAAGATGGACAGATCATTACGGGTAGTCGTTCGACAAGTGTTCGAACTAGGTCAAATGAAAAACTACCGGCTCCAATAATGATTGATGCACGAAATTCGATAACCTCAACACCGCTTGCCCGAAGAATGGCACCGACTTCATGGCGACTTCGGAGATGAGCTGACAGCGTGTCATTATCAGCTCCAAGTCCTCCGAGATAGATGATTCGGTCTACTCCAGCTGCTTTGGCTGCTTTGCCAAATTGTTCAGCAGCAAGTCGGTCGGCTCGTTCAAAATCAACTCCGCTCTCCATGGAATGTACCAGCCAGAACGCAACATCTATGCCATGACAAGCACGTGCCAGATCATCTGCATTGGCAGCATCACCAACCATAATAGTTGTTGATGGTTCTTTGTTTTCAGTGATCTTCTCTGGACGCCTAGCAAGGCAGCGAACACGATAACCTTGTTGCTCTAATTTTGGTAACAGGCAACGTCCAACATAACCAGTAGCACCAGTGAGAAGAATGTTCATTGAGCAGTTGTCGCCGTGCGGTTAGGACTTTGAGTTTGTCATGCTTTGGAATTCCCGGATGCAAGATCACTCCGGCAAAGGTTTTCCCTTCGTCTCCGGCGCGAAAGGCAACACGATCAGTCCAATGAGAAAAACAGAGCACATAGCCAGACCAGCATAGCGAAGAGGTTCGTCAGTGTTTCCGAAGACCCGACTACTCAGAAGACCGATTGTCCAGGGACCTGAGGCTGCTAAAAATCGACCAACGTTGTAACAAAAGGATGTCCCAGTACTCCGTAACGCAGTTGGAAATAATTCAGGAAAGTAGATCGCATATCCACCAAATATCCCCAGCATGAAAAATCCCATAAGTGGTACGAGAACAAAAATGTGCCACGGGTCACGCAGAAGCCAGAATGTCAGGGCTGTGGTGATCATGGCCCCTACAAATGCGACTGCAAAAGCAGTCTTTCGATTTGTTCGCTGAGTAAACGATGTAAAAGCAAGCATGCCACTAAATGCACCGATATTGAGCATGAGAGATGTGGTGCCTTTCCATTGTCCAACGGCACCACGAAGGTCTCCTCCCGAGAGTCCCTGAGAAGCAAGTTCTTTTGTCATTACTGAGCCGACAAGATCAAACACAAAAAATACAATGCCCCATAACGCAATCACGCCGGTACACGCCATCATCAGACCGACAAGGGCATTCCGTCGCCAACGAGAATCACGGAAAAGCGCTGTATATGATCCAACTTCGGTTTGACGTTCAGCAGCCTGCGACTTCATGGCTTGCCATCGATCAGGTTCCTTCAGTTTCCATCGTACAATCAATGCAAGAAGTGCGGGAAGTGTTCCAACAAGAAACATCAGTCGCCAC
>JBDOMS010000534.1:0-2406 GCA_039831735.1 Pirellulales bacterium | reverse complement strand
CAGATGAACATCTTTCTCGCTCACTCAGCCAACTTCGAGGGATCACCTCTGACCTGCATAGAACAGCCATGGCCCTACGAATGATTCCTATTCGCAACACCTTTCAAAAGATGAGTCGGGTTGTTCGTGATTTATCAGATCAACTTGGTAAAACTATCGAACTCGTTATCGAAGGAGAAGAAACCGAACTTGACCGGACAGTTATTGAAGAAATAGGTGATCCGTTGATGCACATGATACGAAATGCTGCAGATCATGGCATTGAGTCGTCAGAACAACGAAGCGCACTTGGCAAGCCAATATCAGGCACAATCACCCTTCGGGCACGTCATGAAGGTGGGATCGTAGTAATTGAAATCAAGGATGATGGACATGGTCTCGATCCAGCAAAACTTCGACAGAAGGCAATTGAAAAAGGGATCATCCAAAAAGAGACACCTTTGGATGATCATGAGGCCTTGAATCTTATTTTCGCACCTGGTTTTTCGACAGCAGAAAGTGTCTCTGATCTTTCAGGACGCGGAGTGGGGATGGATGTGGTGCGCCGAAATATAGAAAAACTTCGAGGCACCGTGGAAATCCATTCCACAATAGGTGACGGCACAACCTTTACCATTTTTCTGCCACTTACGCTTGCAATTATTGAGGGGCTTCTTGTCGCTGTTGGTGATCAACAGTTTATTCTTCCTGCAGTATCAGTACGAGAATCCTTTCAGCCTCAGAAAGGAGATCTGACACAAATTCAAGGAAAGGGAGAACTTGTAGACGTTCGGGGTCAACTGCTACCACTCCTTCGTCTTGGACGTTATCTCAGTATTAACACAGCAGTAAATGATCCCGATCAAGCTATTGTCGTCGTTATTGAAGCAGGAAATGACTGTCGTTGTTTGCTCGTTGATGGCCTCATTGGACGTCAAGAAGTTGTTATCAAAAGTTTGGGAGAGACTTTTTGCGAGCATGGTTGTTTTGCTGGAGCTGCCATCTTGGGAGACGGTCGAGTTGGTCTCATACTCGATACAACAGCATTAGTGCGACTTTCAATGAAAAACGTGGAGGATGCGGCTTAAACCGCGGCACAATATGAGTAACACTGACGATGTACCATCGGAAATAAAATCGATGCAGCCAGGCAAGTATCTGACTTTTTCCCTCGGCAATGAAACATACGCAATGAGTGTCTTGAGGGTTAGAGAAATTATTCGTTTATGTCCAGTCACTCCAGTCGCCAATATGCCTAAACATATTCGTGGTGTTATCAATCTTCGTGGTCGAGTCATACCACTTATTGATCTGCGAATTCGTTTTACACTCGACGCATCTTCAGATCACGACCGCACATGTTTTATTGTGACAGAAGTCAGTGCTGTCAACGGTGGTCTTCGTCCATATGCCGTGGTGATTGATAGTGTTCAGGAAGTTTTATCACTTTCCAAAGATGAACTTACGTCGACACCTGATTTTGGTGGTGCGATCGATGATCGTTTCATTATCGGAATGGCACGAACAGAAAAAGGAGTCATCACAATCATCGACATTGATTCGATCGCATTGGCCGATGCTGAAAGTATTGAAACAAAATCTTCTCACATTGAATCTTATTCTTCATGAAAGGTAATTTATGAACACGTGGACCATACCACGCCGTGTTGGGCTGGGATTCACCCTTTTAGTCCTTATCGCCCTGATGGTTGGCTTGATGTCTCTTTGGCGATTAAGTGCACTGAATGAGCATGTTTCATCACTTTCTGGAAATACTGTTCCTTCAGTTGTTACGCTCAGTCAAATTATAGAAGACAACCTTCTGGTTCTTCTTTCAGCGAGAACTACTGTACTGGACACAGATCAACCAAATCGAATGGCGACGGCTCGAGATGAACTCAACGACGCTATCTCGAATGGTTCAAGCCTTTGTGACGAATACAATACCCTTCTAAGTGATCCTGAAGACACACGTCTCTTTGCTGCTGCAAGAAAAGCTCGAGATGCGTATCTCAGGCAAATTGACAAAGCATTAACCCTCTCTGCTGATGGCGAGCCAGATGCTGCTCGCGAAGCTATCCTAAGTGATGTTGAGCCATATGCTCAAGCTTGTCTCAAGAGCTTCAAAGCGGTCATTGACTACAATATCGGACTCTCAAATAGTGAGTTAGCAGCTGCTGAATCCAAGCTCACTACCGGCTATCGCATTATTGTGATTGCCTTAGCAGGTACAGTTCTGATTGGCTTGCTTCTCTCAACCATAATTACTCGATCACTTTCAAAGATCCTCATACGGATTTCATCTGATCTTGAGTCTGGAGCTACTCATACTGCTGAGGCTTCTTCCCAACTTGCCAATTCGAACCAGACTGTTGCAACCGGCTGTGCCGAGCAAGGTTCTTCTGTCGCTGAAACCGGTGCGTCGTT
>JBDOMS010000136.1:0-2411 GCA_039831735.1 Pirellulales bacterium | reverse complement strand
TTTTATGAGATATGGGCTTAACCTTCTTCTTTGGACTGACTCCATGCACGACGGCATGGTTCCCGTTGTCGAGAAAATTAAAGACATGGGCTATGACGGTATCGAGATGCCAATATTTGAGCTCGATGAAGGGACATATAAACAATGGGGTGATAGACTTGACGCAATCGGTCTTGAGCGGACTGCCGTGACAGTGCGCGGAGCTGAAGACAACCCAATTAGTCCGTCGGCAGATATCAGAGCTGCTGCGGTTGATGCAATGAAGCGAACGCTCGATTGCTGTCAGGCAGCCGGAGTGAGCACGCTCTGTGGTCCAACGCATTCAGCGATAGGTGAATTTACGGGGGCAGGTCCGACTGAAGATGAGTTTAAGTGGGGCGTGGAGACCATGCAAAAAGTAGCTGAACACGCAGCTCAAGCAGGTGTCACAATTGCAACAGAGTACCTCAATCGTTTTGAAAACTATTTTCTAACGAGTGTTGAGCAGACTGTTCGTTTTGTGAAAGCTGTCGATCATTCACATGTACGAATGATGTACGACACATTTCATGCGAATATTGAGGAGAAAAATCTCACGAGTGCGATTCAGGCTGCAGTGCCATGGACCGTGCTTGTTCACATCTCAGAAAATGATCGAAGTATCCCCGGAACTGGTCACGTGCATTGGGATGAAACATTCAATGCCCTCCATGCTGCAGGGTACGATGGCTGGATGGTTGTTGAGGCTTTTGGACTCGCCCTTCCAAATATTGTTGCGGCTACCAAAATCTGGCGGAAAATGTTCCCGTCTGAAGATCAACTCGCAACCGAATCACTCGCATTCATGAGAAATAATGTTGAAAAACGAAGATAAATAATCTTGCGTTTTTCAAGAGGACTGGTCATTGTTTCCCAAAACAATGTCTAGAAAATCTACCTCTGAAGTAAACGATACTCAGAAAGGGTTTGATGCCCCGCCTGATGACGGAGGGCTGTCTATTGACCGCCTCGCACAGGCGTTTGCTGCGATGATGGGGTCGTCAGATCCTTACAGCGAGTCCGTCGACACAAAAGGTGTTGTCAGTGTCGATGCTTCTCCAGACCTTGATGAGGCATTTAGGTCACCAACTGATGATGACACCTCGTGTCGTGTCACGCCGATCACCATTCTTGAGTCGATGTTATTTGTTGGTTTGCCTGGAGGGCAACCAATTACGAGCCAACAGGTGGCTCGTCTTATGCGAAGCGTTCGGCCACAAGAGGTAGACGAACTGGCTGAGGAGTTGCGAAAACGCTATCTCGCCAATAATTGTCCCTATGAGATTGCATCGTCGAAAGACGGTTGGGTCATGCGTTTGCGGCCAGAGTTTGTGAAATTTGGTTCCATTGTTGAGTCCCGTGCACGGCAGGTGCGGCTTGATGCAGAGTCACTGGAGGTTCTTGCTGTCGTGGCGTGGAATCAACCAGTTGCTCAAACGTCATTTGTCGCATTGGGTTGTGATGCTCGTCCGTCAACACTCCGCGCGTTGGTACGACGAGGGCTGATTGAACTTGTTCGTGAAGAAGAGCACGAAGAGCGTTGTTACCGGACAACCCCAAAGTTTCTAGAAGTGTTTAAGGTTTCAAGTCTTAATGAACTTCCAGCACCAGACGAGCCGCCTTGTTAGGTTTTCAGGGCGCAGCATGCTGAGCAGCCCATTCTAATGCTGCATCTCGATCAGTGATTTCTCCATCGAGTTGTTTGTTGCGGAGATTTGAAAGTACCTCTCCAATCTTTTCTCCTGTTGGTATGCCAAGGGAAATCAAATCATTGCCATTGAGAATTGCTGGAGGATTGAGTTCATCCTTGGTTTTCCTTGCTTGAAGAGCCATCCATGCAGCATTCTCAGGATTCCCTCTACCGCATTTGGCACGTGCTCGTATGAGATCTATCAGCAAAGATGCATCTTGATGAGCAACCCATGGCTGGACAGATGACCAGGGAATGTCTTTGAGGCCTGTTGACGGTGCCTCATCGATACATCGAATGCCTTTCAGGAGCCAGCAAGATAGATGTATGTCACGATTTGATAAACGCAAACGATGCGCTGCGTGTTGCATTGCTGTGTCACCAGCCGTTTCAAAAAGAGCCGCCAGAGCTGTTCCAAGTTCGGGCTCTTCAAGTGTGCCAATGACACGTGATGCATACTTCCATTTGCTTTTTATTCCTTGGTGCGTCGATGCGGACCACAGCTCCGGAAAGATCTCTGGAGCGAGTTCCGTATCCAAAAGGACATTGCATGCTTTCTCTCGTCCCGGAGAAGTAAACATGCGCCGAATTTCATGTGCGATCCGTTCTGGACTGACTGTGCCAACACAGTGCCTCATTGCCTTGATGGCTGACAGCGTGTTTTCATGAAGCGCAAAGTTAAATGTTGAAGAGAATCGTACTG
>JBDOMS010000551.1:0-10483 GCA_039831735.1 Pirellulales bacterium | reverse complement strand
CTGACTTGTGACGAGTAGAGTAGGCCACTCCATCAAAAGAGAGTTGAAAAACCAGTGTTGGTTTGACAACTCGGACGGGACCGTGTTTTTCTATGGTTGTCGATCGTATAACTTTCTCGACTTCTAAAATCTCTGCGTCCGACAGACCTGAATAGGCCTTGGCAATTGGAACGAGTTGATCACCATTCCACACTCCGAGCGTATAGTCGGAATGGAGTCCTGCACGACGACCGTGTCCCGCTTGCGCGTAAAGCAGCACCGCATCAATCTCGAGAGGATCGGTTTTCCATTTCCACCAACAGCCTTTGATTCGGCCGGATTGATAGGTGCTTGCTCTCTTTTTTAGCATAAGTCCCTCAACTCCTCGCTGGCGTGACATGTTTCTTGCATCTGCCAAGGCACCCCATGATGAGCCTTCGAGAAGTGGGGAGAAAAACAAAGAGCATCCGTTTGGTCTTTTTGCCAAAACATCTTGCTTGACCGGATCGATCCAATCTTCAAATGAATGTGAAACAAGCGACTTAAGAAAGGATCTTCTTCTTAAGAGGGTTTCGTTTCGAATATCCTTGCCGTCTGACTCGAGGAGGTCATATGCAACGAAGACGCAGGGAATCTCCCGAAGGATCTTTTTGGTCACTCTTCTGCGATTCGTGCGACGAGAAAGGGATGTGAAGGGAAGAAGTTGGTGATTGCGAACGGCGAGTAATTCACCATCCAAAACCGTTCCTCTTGGAAGTGTACGGGCTGTTTGGATTATCTCTGGAAACGCTTCATTGAGTAATTCTTCTCCACGACTCCAAATGGCTATTTCATCATCACGTCGTACCAACTGTGCACGTATGCCGTCCCACTTCCATTCAGCCTGCCAATCCGTCACATTTCCAAGTGATGCAACCGGGCCCTCAAGTGGTGACGCTAAAAAAAAAGGATAGGGCCGGCAATCGTCTGTATCGTTTTCCTCCGCTAACAAGAGTTGAGAAAAGGCCTTAGCATTATCAATCGTTTTTCCCATCAAGCGGTGTGCCATAACAGATACGTCAACACCAGCAATTTCAGCCAAAGCACGAGATACGAGCGTTTTTGAGACACCGACGCGGCAGCCACCAGTAAGCAGTTTATGCCAAACGATCCGCTCTTTTGCTGGAAGAGTTTGCCAAATTTCATGAATAATAGCCTTTTTTTCATGATTCTCCTTGGCCTGACCAATCGCGTGAACCGTTGATCGAAAACACGTGGCAAGCCCACTATCTTTAGCCGACACATCTTTCGTTGGAGGAGGCAATATAAGGGCAATTGTCTCAGCGAGATCACCAACATGAGCGTAAGACTCTTCGATCAGCCAAGGTGGTAAATCAGCGACGTCAGCTGCCCACTGCCGCAGGAGAGATAATGAGACAACCCGCTTCTGTTTGACACCAGACAATACGTTCAGCGCAACAACGGCATCCTCAGGATCTGCGTTCCGAAAGTAATCACATAGTGCTTTTACTTTTGTATTGATACTTGTGGTTTCATCGAGTTTCCAATAGAGATCAGCGAACTGTTTCATGCCTGACATACCGTGGGGATGCTCTTATAATTTGTCAGTCTGGGAGTCGTGGTCATCCAAATCGATTTCATTTGAAAAGCCTGTAGCAAGTGTATCTGCATCGAGACCTCTTTCACGTAAGAATCGGGCAAGAGGATCAGCGAATCCGTGAGTGACGAGAACTCTTTTTGCTCCAGTAGCATCGACAGCTTGAATCAGTCCGGAAAAGTCAGCATGATCAGAGATAACAAATCCCCGATCAAATCCCCGACGCCGACGGATTCCGCGTAATAACATCCAGCCGGATGCCATGGCTTCCTCGGTCTCACCAAAAATCCTAAGCCAGCGACTACCAGCAGCACTTGGGGGAGCAAGAACCATCGCTTTTCCATTTCCCATGCGACGGGCCCCTGGTGGTACACGGTCTATAGAAGGAAGACGGATGCCGGATGCACGATACTGCTCGATCATTTTCATAACAGCACCATGAGCAATGATTTGACCAAGTGATGGGTCAAGGAGGGCAGCAATGCGCTGTGCCTTTCCGAGTGCATATGCAAAAATAACACTCGTCTTCCCAGCATCCTGGTTTGTCTTCCACCAGGAGTTTATTTCGGCTGCAACAACGCTCGGATCAGGCCATGTGTAGACCGGTAAGCCGAATGTCGACTCAGTCACAAATACATCACACCGAACGGGATCGAATGCATGACATGTGTCATCATGATCGAGCTTGTAATCTCCTGTGACGACCCATGTCTGGCCAGCCGAAGTCACCCGAACTTGAGCAGAACCAAGCACATGTCCTGCTGGATGAAGGGATACCTCAACGCCATTGATCGAGATAGCCTCACCATATCGAAGGCAGTCAATTGGGGCATGACTTCCTATGCGAGTGTGGAGCACCCTTTTTCCTGGTGACGCACAGAGATATCGATCACTTCCTGAACGAGCGTGATCTGCATGAGCATGCGTAATAATTGCACGATTCACAGGACGTAAGGGATCAATATAAAAATCACCCAGTTTGCAGTAGAGTCCTGCTGGTGTGAGTTGTAAAAGGTCAGGCATAATTTGCTCCGAGTATTATTGGAGCCACATCTGCCTTGGTGATTAGCGATACGCTTGTGCACCAACTGCCGGGAAACGATAGCCACCAAATCCAAAAGGAGCGTAACTTGGCCAATCGCCGGGTTCGACCCCAGGGGGTGTTCCGTACATTTTCCATGTAGGGGTACGCGGAATAGTGGGCGGGACAAAATATCGATTTCGGCCTCTCAAACCCGTGATATAGGGGGATCGACCTGGCTTATAACGAGCTTGTTTTTGTGGAGTGCCGTTCGAAAGTGGTTTTGGATCTCCAATGCGACTGCGGGGCTGTACGGCTGTGGAAACAGACGTGAATCCAGCAACGCAGAGGAAGCCAGCGAAAACGAGCAGTGTTTTTGAAAGTGAAAAATTGATCATAGGTCTAAAAAGCCTCTCGAACCCAAAGTAGCTATCGACGAAAAGAATGGGAATTCTAGTGAAAATGTCTTACTACGCGGACTATACCGTTTATTCGGAATGATAGGTCATGGTTTCTCACCGCCCCAAGTAATTCGTAAAGGAAGTCCAAAAACCTTCTCAAAGAGTTGTGCCCGTCGCTCAGCCCCCCAGATGTCAACTTGAGGTTCTGTTTCAGCAAAAACTTTCAGAACAATATTTTTTGGTTCAACCAGAACCGTAACGTCTTTGACTTGCTGGGAACGACTTCGATCGAGTCCTCCCGCAAGGCGTAGTATGCCAGCCATCTGTTGAACACGTTTTTTTTCATCTGCAGAAAGACGAGAAAAATTTTCATGTTTTCTTTTTGGTGCGGCGCCTCGATGGTACCGAGCAATGTTCGCAACAAGTTCTAGTTCGTCGCCACGGATTCCTGGAATCCGGCTGTTACGAATAAGATGATAACTGTGCTTATGATGTTGGTCGTAATTGATGATATAGCCAACATCTTGAAGTTTTGCTGCCCATTGAAGTCGTTGTCTGTCATCAACATTAAGTCCAAATGGCTCAACTAACTGGTCGAAGATCCTGGTCGCGAGTGTTGCTACCGTTCGGCCGTGCTCAACTTCACCGGAACAGGCCGCCGCAAGTTTTTCAATTGCGGCATCTCGTAGTGCAGGATCATCAACTGTTCCCCCAAGTGCCTCATCAATCATTTCACGAACAAGTCCATCCCGTACGCCACGTGTATGAGTGATGAGAGAATTGACTCGGAAGCGTGTCATGAGAGCATCAATGATTGACAATCCTGCAATTATGATATCGGCACGATCTGGGCTCATGCCTGCTACACCACGTCGGGATTTGATGCTCATCTTTCGCAACTTATCAAGGAGATGACGGATTTCAGCATGTGAAGCCTTGTAGCCAGCGACAGGAGTATGATTCTCCTTTTTTGAGGCCATGAGAAGTTCAGCCAATGTTGTAAACGTGCCACCACATCCAACCATAAAATGAGGTGCAAAATGAGGTTTACTTGTCTCACGCTTGAGACAGTTTGAGATTGCCTGTTCCATGCGCCTGACATTTCTCAGATAGTTTTCATCTTCTGTTCCTTCGCCCAGCTTAAATTCTTCAGTGAGACGCACTGCTCCGAGAGGCGTGGAAAAGATTGACTCAATAAGATTGCCAGTGCCAAATACTATTTCAGTACTTCCACCACCAATATCAGCAACAATAAGATTTCGATCGTTGAGATCGAAGGCCCGTTGAACACTTGTAAAAGCAAGTTGTGCTTCACGTTCACCAGAAATCACCTCAACATCAAGGCCAACCTGTTCTCGGATTTGACGGCAGAATGCAGGTCCATTCTTGGCTTCACGGACAGCACAGGTTGCAATGGTTCGAAGACCACGTACTTGAAAGCCTGCTGCAATTTTCTTAAACGTCCCAAGAACATGAATCGTGCGATCCATTGCTTCCGTGTCGAGTTGTCCTTCTGTTGATACACTTTTTCCAAGTCGAGTCGGTTCTCTCTCTTCATCAAGGATTCGATACACTCCACCCCGTAGAGCCTCAGCGACTAATAATCGAACACTATTTGATCCAATATCGATTGCTGCCAGACGGCAGGCCATATCAGCTGAAAGGTAGATCTGCTTATCTTCCCTCTCAGACTCAATCTGGCCTGAATCGACGTTGGGAGTTTTGGGCCTCTTTTCTTTCAAATCATATTTCTCCAATGCGCGAGCCAAGCGAATTACACCAAAATTTAAGATCTCCTTGATAATACCTTGGGATCGTTGATGAGGTGTGTAAACTCTTAGAAAAATCTATGACGTCACAACCCTCCGCGAAATCAGACCACGTTCAACCCTGGATCGTCCATAGCACTCGCTATCGGGATGCCCCTCTCGATGGGTGTTGTCTGACAATAGGAAACTTTGATGGGGTGCATTGTGGCCATGCTGAGATTGTTCGACGTCTTGTCACTGTAGCCGATGGTGTCGGTGTGCCAGCAGTTGCAATGACATTCGATCCCCATCCTGCTTCACTCGTTCGGCCTCATAATGCTCCTCGACCGCTAACCACGATACGAAGGCGTGCTGAGCTCCTCATGTCTCTTGGTGTAGATGTCGTTTTAGTCCAACCTGTGAATCAGGCTTTCATTGAACTTTCCGCTGATGCCTTTTTTGCCGACATTCTCTGCAGACGTCTGCGCACTCGAACAATCGTTGAAGGTCCAGACTTTCGGTTTGGTGCAAAACGTCAGGGGGATATTTCTCTTCTTCGATCGCTCTGCCATCGCTCAAAGGTGGCACTCGAAGTTGTTCCTCCTTTCGTTGCTGGGGATATCCCTGTGTCGAGTTCACGTATTCGTGAACTCATCGTGGCAGGAAAAGTCGACATTGCGGCTTCGATGTCTACGTCATCCTGTCGTCTGACCGGGACTGTTGTTGAAGGAGCTCGCCGCGGACGTGCAATCGGTTTCCCAACTGCGAATCTAGGGTCCATCTCGACACTTATCCCCAAGGAAGGCGTGTATGCAGCGTGGGTGATCATTGAAGGACAAGACACACGTTATCCTGCGGCAGTTCACATAGGCCCGAATATTTCTTTTGGTGAAAAAAGATCGACAGTCGAGGCTCATCTGATTGAATTTTCGGGTGATCTTTATGGAAGTACGGTACACGTTGACTTCTTGGAGCGACTGCGTGACACTCGCAAGTTCACGTCAGTGGAAGAGTTGAAATCTCAGCTCCAAAGTGATGTGTCGCGCTCGCTTAAAATGGCGACAACTTTGAATAATTCACTCGAAAGGAAATTATAATGCGTTTGGATTGGGCCTCTCTTCTCGATGTTATTCATTCGAGTGAACGTATTTGCCTGACAAGTCACGTGCGACCAGACTGTGATGCTCTTGGAAGTGAGCTTGGTTTGGCTGGCATTTTAGAATCTATCGGAAAGGATGTGAGAGTTGTCAATGCACACGTAACGCCAGCATCACTTCAGTGGATTGATCCCAGCCTCAAACTTGAATCGCTTGATCAGGGCGTCACGGCTTCTGATCTGGCTGATCGTGATTTATTTATTGTCCTTGATACAAGCGCATGGGCCCAGCTTGGTGGAATGGGGGAAGTTCTCAAAGCCCACCGGGATCGGGTCATTGTCATTGATCATCACGTTAGTGAGGATGATATTTGTGATCGCTGGTTCAAGGACACGGCAGCAGAAGCAACTGCACGCATTGTCTATGAAATTGGCCAGCGTCTACGAGTGTCTTTTACACCCGAGATTGCTACATCTATCTACTCAGGGATTGTTACAGATACTGGTGGTTTCCGCTTTCCGTCAGTGTCTGGAGAGACATTCCGCATCGCTGCACGTCTCGTAGACTCTGGTGCAAGCCCACCTTTTATCTATCGTGAACTGCTGGAACAGGATTCACTTGCACGACTTCACCTTATTGGGAGAACGCTACTCAGCGCTACAACATCACATGACGGAGCAGTAATTACATCAATGGTACGGCAGGCCGATATACAATCGGTTGGAGCACTGCCGAGTGACACAGAAGACCTCATCAATCTCACGCTAGCAGTGAAGGATACGTTGGTAGCAGTGATCCTCATTGAACAACCAGATGGCAAAACGAAACTCAGTTTTCGGAGCCGGTGTCATGTGGACTGTAGTGTGTTAGCCGGTCACTTTGGTGGTGGTGGGCATAAGGCGGCAGCGGGTGCTATCACTGACGGATCATTTGAAGAAACACGTCAGAAGGTAGCCAAAGCCATCGATGCTGTCTGGCGGGAAGAATAAAATTTATAATAATTGATGTGAATAAAGGAACGTTCTCATGCCCAATCACAGACGAGGTTTTCTCAGTAAAATACTTGCTGTCCTGTGCGGCAGTGTTGCCGTGTTGCCGCCGTTTGTAGCGGGGGTGTGGTCTTTTATTGATCCGCTGTCGAAAAAACGAAATGGAGCAACATTTCTTCCCATTACTGATCTTTCTTCATTACCTGATGATGGTGTGCCGAGACAGTTTGCCGTCATTGCTGATCGGGTTGATGCCTGGACTGGCTTTACTGCGGAGCCCATAGGTGCTGTGTATCTTCGACGGGAACAGGGATCCAAAACAATAGAAGCGTTTTCTGCAACGTGCCCCCATGCGGGGTGTTTTATTGAGATGCAAGAAAACAAACATGGATTTCGTTGTCCTTGTCACAACAGTGCATTCACACTTGATGGAAAAATTATTCATCCGAGCCCCAGTCCTCGGGCAATGGATTCCCTTGAATGTCGTCTTGGGGACAATGGAGCAGTTGAGGTCAAGTTTGAGAGATTTCGGGCTGGTGTTGCAGAAAAGGAAGTCCAGTCATGAAGGCAAGTGTTCGCCAAAGTTCATCACCGACGGAGCCCAGTCTCTTTCGTCGTTTATCAAATTTTTTTGATGACAGAACGGGTTTTCGTTCACTTATTCATGAAGCTTTGTATGAAAGAGTACCCGGTGGTGCTCGCTGGCGTTACGTATGGGGCAGCACGCTGGTCTTTGCGTTTATGACACAACTTATTACCGGACTGTTTTTGTGGGCAAGTTATTCTGCCAGTGCGCAAACGGCTTGGGAAAGCGTCTACTACATCCAGTATGAGATGACTGGAGGCTGGTTGTTACGTGGTATTCATCATTTCATGGCTCAAGCAATGGTTGTGTTGTTGGCCCTTCACTTGTTGCAAATTGTTATTGATGGTGCCTACCGAGCCCCGCGAGAAGTAAATTTTTGGCTTGGACTGATTCTCATGCTTCTTGTTCTCGGAATGGCTCTCACGGGCTACTTGTTGCCTTGGGATCAGAAAGGATACTGGGCCACAATCGTTGCAACGAATCTGGCAGGAATCATTCCCGTGCTGGGGCCATCTCTACAACAACTGGTTATTGGTGGAAGTGAATATGGCCACCACACGCTTACTCGTTTTTTCGCTATTCATGCAGGTTTTCTACCTGGGACACTCATTCTGCTGTTGGTGGTTCACCTTTCTCTATTTCGGAAGCATGGCCTGCATGCGAAACAACCATTGGTTAAGCCGGATGCAATGTTCTGGCCTGATCAGGTATTGAAAGATGCTGTTGCCATGCTTGCAGTGATGGCGATCATTCTGGGAGTCATATTGATGCCGGCAGTCAAGGTGATGCTGGCTGGAGCGGAGGCCGGCGAAGTGCATCTTGGTGCAGAGCTTGGTGCCCCAGCTGATCCCTCGCGTCCGTACGCTGCAGCTCGGCCAGAATGGTATTTTTTATTCCTTTTCCAATTTCTGAAGGTGTTTGAAGGCTGGGGCGCGAGTGGAGAGTTTTTTGGCGCTATTGTTGTGCCAGGTCTCATTATGGGAGTGATGTTTCTTATGCCGGTCATTGGCCGATGGGAACTTGGCCACCGCTTCAATATTGCTTTTACACTTGCTATTTTGACTGGAGCCGGCTTGCTCACCGCGATGGCACTGAATGAGGACTACTATGCACTTTGGGTCGACTCATCTTCTCTCGCAAAAGCAGAGGAGCTTTACGATAAGACTGGTGGAGACAAAGAGAAACTCACAAAAGCCCTTAATGGTGATGAAAAGAAGGCAGCATCTATTCTCACGCAATGGGTGACACTTCAAAAAGTTCGTCACTCTCGAGCATTTCTCGAGGCAGTAAGTCAGGCTAAGCATCATGCAGAACGTGCCATCGAGTTGGCAAGTCGACCGGAAAAGATACCGCCAGCAGGCATGTTGGAATTAATTCGAGACGATGCCAAAACACAAGGACCAATTTTATTTTCTCAGTATTGCGCAAGCTGTCATGCTCATGTTGATCAACATGACACATTGGCTGAAGCGGATGTTTCTCATTCTTCAGCAGCAAATCTGTATAAGTTTGGAGCATCCTTGTGGTTAGAGGGACTGTTTGATCCAAAGCAAGTGGCTGGACCTTCGTATTTTGGTAACACTGCCCACAAAGATGGTGATATGGTCTCGTATGTCACGGATGACATGACTGATTCAGAAACGTGGAAGCCGGCACAAATTAACGCGGTGATTCAGGCACTCGCAGCTGAGGCAGGACGATTAGATGATGGAATTGATATGACGGTCGTTCAGGAGGGGCAAAAACTTATAGCCGACTCGGACCGCTGCGGTGGATGTCATAAGTTTCATGACAATGACATGGATTTCGGTGCGGCACCAGATTTGACCGGCTGGGGTACCCGTGAATGGATTATAGGTATCATCAATGATCCATCACATGAGCGTTTTTATGGTGAGACCAATGATCGCATGCCCAGCTTTGGAAAAGCCGAGGCTGGAGCAGCGAGTATATTGACAACGAAGCAGGTCGAATTAATCGCGGACTGGTTGCGTGAAAGTTGGTACCGTCCTGAAAAGCCCGTGGGGAATCAATGAGAAGTGTTTTATTTGACACTTTTATGGATTGGCTGTACTGTCACGCTTCATGAAACGGTTTTCCCTTCGGTATGTTGCCTTCATCACAGCATCATCAACCATGCTTTTGAGCATGCCGTTGATGGCAGTTGCCCAATCAATTACCGGATGGCTCAATCCATCAGTATCAGCCATTCATGTTGATATTGAAATTCTTGGTGAATCTCTAGCTGAAGGTTTTGAAGAAGAACGTGAAGAAGAGGTTGAGTCTCAAGACCATTTTCTACTGGGGCGTGTTAGCCGAGAACACGGTTCTCAAGCGTGTCTCGGTGGTATCAAGTGTCTTTCTTTCAGCTTAGAGTTGAGAGCCCACCGAACTCTTGCTGCCATTCGGGGTCCCCCCTCGCACTGAATGCATTTTCGCATTTAGTGTTTGTGCGTGTTCTGAAGTGTGTTGCATCCATACGTAGCACCCTCCATGCATTTTCTAGGGACTCGTTGTGTGGTTTTCTTTTTATTTATTTTGTAAGTAGTAGGAGTCGCTCAATATGAAGAGTGAGTCAAATATTGACGGTGCCAGGCTAACAGAAAACATTGTGGTGCCTCGTGGAAGAGTCACATGTTTTCAGAAGTGGTTGAGGCAAGATGTCCTCAGCGGCTTTTTTATTTTTTTGATTGCCCTGCCGTTGTGCCTCGGTATTGCAGCAGCATGTGGGTTTCCACCAGTTGCTGGCCTCATCACAGCAGTTGTGGGAGGTCTGCTGACGCCATTTATTAGTAATTCTGAATTGACAATCAAGGGCCCGCCTGCGGGGTTGATTGTTGTTGTGTTTGGGGCAATGGAGTCTTTTGGTTTTACAATGGGACTCGATCCTACTGCTGATTTCTCAGCATACCGAATGACTCTTGCCATTGGTTGTATAGCAGGGCTTGTGCAAATGGCTTTCGCAGCTCTTCGTGTTGGGAAATATTGTGATTTTTTTCCACCAGCAGTTGTGCATGGAATGCTTGCATCGATTGGGTGCATCATTGTCTTAAAACAACTGCCTG
>JBDOMS010000129.1:0-2413 GCA_039831735.1 Pirellulales bacterium | reverse complement strand
CTGGAGTCCGGGTTTGTGAATCAAACGCTCGAATACAACGTGTCTCAGGCAGTTGAGAAACACCAAGATGCTAGTGGGCTCATCATGTCAGTTGCCGGTGAACTTCCTTCAAAACAGGGCACTGCATGGCGAAAAATGGCAGATGTGCTCAAGAAGTGTGATGTTCCTGAGGCACAGCGATTAGCGAATCTCAACGCTCGCTGCTGGTTACCATTATTTGTGAGTGAACGCGGGGATCCGCGATTACTTGAACGAGTGTTGAGCGTTATAGAAAAGCCGCAGCAGAGGTATTCGTTCTTTTGGGCTGCTCTTGCGTATCCTGTGATGATTCTTGGGTTGGCATCAGCAATCTTATTTCTTTTTTCTCTCGTGGTGCTACCTCTTTTCCGTTCCTTGTTTGTTGACTTTGGCCTCCAGCTTCCTTTTATGACTGTTGCCATGTTCAAGGTCGTCACATTTTTTTCTGGATGGGGTGTTTTTCTTGCGATTGGGTTCATTGCTTTAGGGCGATTTCTCATGATCAAGCGATCGTTGTATGGCCCCCAAATCTGCGAGGAATTTGCACGATCTCTTTCAATGCTGCGGGGTGCGGGTGCAACACCTCATGAAGCGATAGAACTCGCGGCGTCGTCTATCGGTATCCAGAAGAGGATTGCGATGAGGCCGGCACGTCGTGGCCCCATGACCAACGCAATCATGTTCGCACTGTTACAGGAACCACGTGTTGCACGTATTCTCATCGAAGCCATCGCGGATTGTCAGCGGGATCGTGTTCGGCGAGGAGTGTCAACGACGCAATGGTTCCTTGGGCCAATAGCCATTGGAGTTGCCGGACTTGTTGTTGCTGTTGTTGTGACGTCCCTTTTTATGCCACTCATTCACCTTGTTAGCGCTTTGTCATGATAGATCGTGCCTGTAGTCATTCAGAATCGTTGTCACTCATGAGGATTTTTTCCGCATGTGCTGAGGCAAACATTCGTATGGAACCGATGCTCCTCGCGTGGTCAAAGAGTCAGAGGAAGGCGCAAGCGACACGAATAAAAGGTGTCGCGGAATGTCGCGCGAAAGGATCAGACTTGGATGACGTGCTTCGCAACAGTCATTCAGCTATGTGTGATGAGCATGCTGCCGCGATTCGCTTTGGGAATCGTTTGGGGATCCTTCCTCAGTTGACATCGGTGATGTTAGGTTATTCGACGTCTCTTTCGTGGCGATATCGTGCCTTGATTGGTTACGTTCTTGTGATCTTCACCATATTTTTATGCGTCATTGGATTTCTTGCCTTCAAAATCCTGCCGGTCTATGCACGAATTATCAGTGATTTCGGTATGGATAGTCCCATAAGTTTTCAGTGGGCCGTTGCTCTGTCTCCATATTTGATGGTTGTCGCGATGTTTCTCCCGCTTGTGTTCCTCTTTACTCTTCTGTTGATTGTGTCACGTCGACTGAGGCGATGGTTGCTTCTGCCATTTCAGCGTAGAGAACGCCAGGCAGCGGTGCTCGAACTGCTTGGTGTGGCTATGAATGAGGGTTTTTCGATCGAGAAGGCTGCATCTGAATTGTTAATGTGCATGCGTGATCGTGATATCAAAAAACGATTGGCACTTGTGGTGGAAAGCAGTGATATATTGTCATCAACAGGATTCTTGACTCCCTTCGAGTTCGAGCAGTGGGAGACGCTCACCACTCCGTATCATCAAGGTTGGTTTCTTCAAGCAGTCGCAACTCAACGCCATGAACGTATTCGTCGGGCACGGGTGGTACGTCTTGAAATGCTTTTACCTGTGGTGGTCGGGATCATGGGGATTCTTGTACTCATGGAATCGCTGGCAGTTTTTGAGCCACTTACTCAACTCGTGAAAGGACTGTCATGATCATGAAATGCTCAGTTGAGATATCCAATGGCATATCAAAGGCCAGAAGGGGCTTCTCAAGTCTCGAGCTACTTGTTGCCTTTACGCTTTTGATGACTGTAATGGCGTCCACGGTTCCTTTATATGTCCGTCATAATCGTCTGTTAAGTGAATCAAGACGAGAATGCTTGGCACTTGAAGAATTGGCAAATATTGCAGAGCGAATCAAGGCATATCCATCAAATGAACTCATATCATTCATTAATTCATTAGTTCCATCTCAAATAGTTACGGATCATCTTCCAGGCGTCGTCCTCACAGCAGATTTATCTCGTGGTTCCTTGGGTCAACGGGTTCTACTCGAAATGTACTGGAAGTCTGTCGGGCGAAAAAACAATCCACTAAGACTTGCGGTATGGTTGCCAGACCCTCCTTCGACGTCTGGAGGGACACGATGACGTTCTGTGAGAAACAAAAAAGAGGTATTTCTCTTGTTGAATTATTGGCTGTCATGACATCTATCGGCGTTGCGGTCAGTGTGTCGGCTGGGTTTCTTCACA
>JBDOMS010000528.1:0-10501 GCA_039831735.1 Pirellulales bacterium | reverse complement strand
TTGTCGGGTCATCATGAAGCGCTCCCACGAAACCACCAGCTAAAAGTGGTGTATTCTCAACATCAACTTCTCGAGCGAAGACTTGCTTGAGAACAGAAAATAGCTGGGCTTCTCCATGTAGTCGCAGTCGACAAACCAACGCAACGAGTTGCCGGCTCGCACCCTGCTCGTTCAGTCTGGATGGATCCAACAACATCTCACCAATTTCATCTGCGAGTGGACCCACCGCATGGCTAGCCAGTGCAAAAAGAGTCTGCTCTGTGGGTTGGCCACCAACAGGAAATGGAGAGCCTTTTGCATCTTCCCGACCCGTCGGCTGGCTGACTGTTTGATCTGGATTCACAATGGGTGTTTGTTTCTTAGCTAACAATGTCAGCAGATCAGTAAGCCCAGCCTCCTGCTCTAGGCCATGTCCAAAAAACGTGACGGGAACCCGCACACCGAAGCGATTGGTGAGCCTGTGGATATCATCTGCCAACGCTCTCCCAAGTTCTGCGACTGTTCTACTCACTCGATGCGACAGTTCGAGTGGCAAAATAACAACAAGCCCATTCATTGGAACCAGTGGTGATCGTTGCTGTCGAATGAGATCACAAAAAGTATCGAGACGAGATAATGCGTCTCGACGAGACATCGAGTCAACAACAGCGTTGTCGTCTGCGCGACATTTCTGAGCAGCAAAACAGGATAAACCAATGGAATTCAAGCAAACAAAAATAGCATCCTCAGATGCATACACACGTAATGGCCCACCACCAGGGCTACCAGTTACGACAAGAGAAAAACGAGCAGATTTCAAGAAAGCTTTCTCCTGCTCGCCACCATCACTACCAAATACAAAAAATAATGGACTTTCTGACAATGAAATACCGGCTCGCTTCAGATCCACCAAGACAGATCTCCAGGCCGTTGTGATATCAGGCCATCGACTCATTGGCTGCTCACACCACAGAAGAGTCGATCGATAAACCAATACCGGTACCATCACAAAAAGAAGACACAGGACTACTATCTTTCCTGGACTCCACCACAATTGAAGAATGGCCCACTCTCCGACAAGTAAGACTGTTGTGGTTGCCAGCAGCACAATAACTATCTGAAAGATACTGACAATAGCAGCTAGGCGAGCCGCCAATGAAGCATTACGCAACCACTGTACGGGTGCAACAAGAAGCTTGAGCGGCGCCAATAAGAGATCAAGAAAGCTAGACATAGAGTCTCAATGGTAGGCGTTTCGTATCCAAAAGTCTCTCACCTTATATTAAGTACAGCACTGCCCAGATGGAAATGATCAAGAATGCAGTCGCAATCAACGCAGTTAGGATTCCCCAGAGTAATCTTACGTGACCTGTTAATGGGCCCGCTCCAAGGATTTCAGAACTAGCACTAGGTAATGGCGGACGATCCATTGAGAGCTCTATTCTCTGACGTTTCTGTCGCAGCCATGCATCAAGAAGCTCTGGTCTTTCTCTATATGTTCCACGAAATCCAATAACAACGGCACCCACAAACACTTGAAGAGCATTTGGGCTCTGAAGGGCTGCTGCACGATCAGCTCGCTCAAAAAACTCTGTTGCTCGCCGTCGTGTTCCAAATAACTCCACTTCCATAGCATGGTTTTCCCACCACGTCTGACCCGACCACGAAATGTCAACAATAAGAAGTTCGTCGACAACTGCAGCTAATGCATAACTTGCAAGCGACCACTCTTCAGCTGAAGAACCACGACACACCGCAGAAGCAGATTCAAAAGATGCTCTCAACGCAGCTCGCTCAGCTTCGACTGGACCGCATGTTCCGGCAGCTGCCCTATCAGCAAGTCCAATGATCTCCAATAACACTGGAATGGCAGCAGCCTGAAATGGCGGTATCATCAAAAAGCCTCAAAATACTTCAGGATGGAACTGCAAAGACGGCAAACTCCAAAGTTGCCGTTCTATTGTCGAAGGCCACCTCCACCTTTCGCTGCCCAGGCAACTGTTCAGGATTTGTTATCAACGTATCACGGAGCCGTATGCCCATCGTCTGGGTAACTTGCACTGATTCCCAAGCGGCTGTTTTTGCCACAACCCGGTAGTATAACCATCCACTCCGAGCAGGTAGTGCACGAGGAATTTGCTCAACTGGTTGTAATTCAATACCAGGCAGACCAAGACGAAAAATACGATCGACTTCCTCAGCACTTCCAAGCTTCCAGTCAAGATGACTGTCACCAGTGAGAAGACGATGGCACGTTTCCTCAGTTAATTCACCTCGATGTACACCGACATAGCACTGCCAGTCACTGTGCAGCCATTTTTGGTCAAGGCTTGCTGTGAGTGTTGCAGCTCCCACGCCAAAAAAGTAATGCTGCTCATATTCTAACGTTGCTACCCGAGAGAGCATTGCTTCAATACGTTGCTTGACTGTCAGAAAGACATGCGCAAGATTATCGTGATCATACGAAGGCAACTCCCCCAATCGTCTATCAGGCTCAAAAACTGATAGTTGGCCCACAATCCGGCAAAGTTCTGTGTACGCTTCCCGGGGGTGAACACCACTTGCAAACGCCATCACCCTTAGAGCACCTTGGGCTTCAAGTAGTTTCGAAAGAGTCACAAGTCTTTCAAGATCTCCTGGTTCTGAACTCGAGAAGCCTGCTTGTCGAGTCATGGCTTGCTCAGCCAGCACCTCTGACTTCTTTCCAATCAAATCATAAATTTTTCTCATGATTTCATGGCACAACGTCGGCCAAGCATCAATCGCAAGAACAGGAGGAATAAAATTTTCATCGAGTTCTGGAGCCGCTTCTCGATTTGATAGCCCACGTATCTGCGCCATCGGAAGCAACTCAAATCCAGTAAGATCATCTGTGGAAAGCAGAACACGAATATTGCTCCGCCGAAACTCAAGCTCCTGCTCGTTCGTCCCTGTCGTATCATCGGTTACCGAGGTACGCACCAGATGTGTTCTTGAGTTTTTTGATTCACCAGGAGGAGAAACATTCGCCGCAATTGGGTCATGTCTTGGTATCGCTAGATACACCCGCACCTGGTCAGTTGATTCAAGAGCGTCGGAAAGTGATGCCTTGAGAGAGTCCAGTTGATTAGCAGCATCTTCAAGACCAACCCTATCGGGTTCTTCTCCAAGTTCAAAAGACACAAGCGTGCCATCTCGGAATCGTGCTTTACAGCGACGTATTTCAAATTGACGATTCGCTAACGCTGCTGAATCGATCTCAAGGACAGCAAATCCATAACAGTTTGGGTCAGAAAGAATCGAAGATGTTGCTAACTGCTCAGACCAATGGCGATCAGAAGCCTGATAATGCTGAGGACGCAGAAACATCCCTTCAGACCAGTGTATTGGTAGATGTCGCATTCCCAGCACGCCCTCGTACTTTATTTTGGGCAATATCTCAACCTGCGAATCGCTCTTGAGTTGAAATATGTCCGTAAAACATTTTTTTGTAGACTGTTGAGTCTACTCCAAAAAAAACGTTCCACAAACCGGCATCCTTCACCACAAATCACGTTTTGAGTGGCATGCGACCTTATGCAAAACTCACAATCGTCTTCATCGCCAGAGCCCACACCTCCTGATGCTCATGTACATGAAAGATCAGGCAAGGAGTGGCGCAATAAAGGCCAAGCCAAGCGATCGCAACGTGCTCCAACACAATCTAGAATTCTACTCACACTCGCTGCTTTCATTTCCTTTCTTCTGGCGGGTTACATTGCAGTCGCCCCACTTTTTTCGTGGCAGACCTGCTGTGTCGCTATTTCTCTTGACGACTACCCTCTCACCTCGCTTTCTCCAGTTCCGTTTAGTGAACAGGATATTGCAGCGATTTCGGATGCGGTCGCCGGGCGCTGTGCTCCGGCCCTGAGCCAAGATCTCTTAACGCTTTCTGAATTCCAGACGTCTTCAGCAATTCGTGACCTTTTACCTGGTCATATGGAAAGCCTCCCACTTCGGCAGAAGGATATTCTCGTTGCGTATGTGAGAGGTCAATCACTCGTTGTGCCTGATGCACTCTCTGAAACTCAAGCTACTGACGATCCTCTTTCGGGAACGTGCTGCCTCATTGCAAATGACTTTTCACTTCAGGGTGAGCGGCCTGGTGGACTTGTACCATGTCGAAAACTTGTTGAATACCTAGGAACTGCCAACAACAAGACCTCTTTGATTGCCCTCGATCTTGGTAATTTGCGTTGGGACCCACGCCTTGGAGTAGCACTTCACCTTGTTCCAAATAGGCTTGAAGAAGATCTTGTTTTTAACCAACGCAGGGCATCAGGGAACAATTGGATCATTACATCTCATGATTCATTGGAATTTTCCCTTGTAAGTCCGGGAGACCAACAAACAGTATTCGGCAAAGCTATCGCACAAGCGCTGACTGGTGTTGCTGATCAAACACCTTGGGGTGACGCCGACGGAATGATCGAACTTCATGAAATCGCTTTGTTCGTTTCAGAAGCGACGCTTCAGTGGTCGCAGGCATGCTCCGGCGGGCGTCACCTTCAACATCCCGTTATTTGGAAACTCGGTGTTGGTAAAATCGCCTTGTCAGATGTTCCAAAAAATATTCCCATCATGCGAGTGGCAGTCCGTCCTCTCAGTGAAAGAATTCCGTGGTTTGGAAAGTCCGATTCTGCCTCAACAGATTCACCTTTAAATACAGCTGTCGATGCACCTGAGAATGCTGACACAGCATCTCAGTCACCAGATGAAAAATTGAAGAACCAAGGCGCACAAAGTCCTTCTCCACCGGGATCTAGTGCTGGTTCATCAGGTAACACGCCACAAGAAAACAAATCGCCCGAGCCGAAATCAGAGAATACTCGTTCCCCTAACGATGCCAACGCATCAAAAACCTCTGCTACTCCAGCTACGGAAAAACAAGAAACCGAGAAAAAAGAAAAGACGGAAACTTCTCAATCCGCGCAAGAAGACCCAAAAGACAAACAAAAAAAAGCAGCCCCTTCTTCTCCGCAGGAACAAAAGAATCCCCAAAAAAGCCCAGACAAAGATGTGGCGTCAGAAAAAGAAAAGAGTCCAGACAAAAAACCTTCTTCACAGCCCGCGCCTCTGACAAGTAATCCATGGGAATTATTGTCGCTTCTCAATAAGCGTCCTAACGTCGAATCTGATGCTGTTGCACTTATCGACTTTGCACCTCATGTGGAGCGAGCTACGAAACGCTTTCTTGCATATGCTGAGACGGATGTTGTACTGGGTGGCTCTCGAAATGCACTTGCGAAGACTCAGCTTGAAAACTTTGTTGCTGCCATGCAACAAATGATAGAAAAAAAAACTGACTCGAAACCGGGCATGGTGAGATCAGATTTTGCTGCTCTTATTCAATCAACAACAGAGTTCGCAAACAAGAAAAGCCTTAATGCATCTTGGTTTTCTTTACCAAAAGAAGCCCGGGAACTTATCGCTGTGCGGAATGATGCGATTGAAGTCACTTCAGAGATGTTATCTCTCGCGGGACACCTTTCTGGAGGCGTATTCCCAAGTGCTATTGATCTTCGACTCCTTGAATACTGCATCCGTGACACCAAGGAGGCAACCGTTGCTCTTGCCAACTTTCTTGAAAGTGATGGCAGTCACGATGCAGCACTCTTAAGCGAACTCTCTTCATGTTCTCTGGCTTTAGTGCAAAAAACATCAGTCGTTCGATCATTCTTTAATCAACTACGTAATTCAATGTTTAGTTCATCAGAAAACGCTCAGTCCTTTGCTTTCCATGAACTATTAGAAGTAAATTATTCAACAGCTACTCCACCAAAACAACGCCAACAACTCCAGCAACTTGCTAGATCCACTCTTTCTGGAGAAAAGCTCACACCACCGCTACCGCCAACCTCAGGGAGTCTCCGTGCTGTACGCCGTGATCGAATTATTGATCAGTCTGTTATTGAACAAGTGAGTAGTCTCGCCAGCATGCAACTCGACCTCTTTTCAGTTGCCATCGGCCTCGATGGGAAAAAAACCAACTCTTTACCAATGCAAATGTTTGCGGATGAAATGGAAAATGCACGTGAAGCCCTCAACAGCCTACGTTCTCCAGGAAAGCCACTGGAGTCAAAAGATGCTGAAAACTCTCTTCTCGAACTTGCAGGCTGCTTGGCTCAACTTCACGTACAAGCGAAAACAATGCTTGCGTCATACGTTATGCGTGAAAATGCAAATATCATTTCCTCCGATCATTTTGCAGGGATGCTTCGTTTACTTGATCCACGAGACGCTCGAACCATTGGCACAAACTCACTTATTAGTTTGACCGCTCGTGAGCCTTCAACAATCCCGCCTCTTAAGCTTACAGTTGATCCAGATAACACGTCCGCGCCAGGTGTTCCGATTCCTGTATCTGTCGCCTACGGTGGACCTGTAAGTGACCTTGCAAACACTGACGTTGTTTTTCGGTATGACCCTGCTTTACTCAGACTCTACCGTGCTGATGGCACTCCTATTCCGCTCGATAGTCCATTTCCTGTGATTTCTCTTGAATGGCGATCAAGCAAATCACAACTTATCGTTGTGCCGCTTACTGCTGATGGACTGATACAAAAAAACAAAATGCTTCAACTCGCAATGACTCTCTCCTCTTCGAGTGGAAAAACAACTGCGCGTCTTGAAATGCCTGTGCCTGGAAGTCATGGCATGCTTCTGGCCGTAAAAGGACATCCCCTCACCGTTGGGGAAACCTCCGATGAATCGGGGTGGTCAAATGCTACAAGATTAAGCGGCCTTCACAAAGCAGGTCCACAGGCAGAAGATGATCCCCTATCGTTTAAGAATGTACCCTTTCTCACTCTTAGGAGTTGGCCTTCTGGTGTGACGAGTTGGCAACTGGGGATCGATAATTTTTCAAACAAATCTAGAGAGATCTCCATTGCCGTCTATTCCATCTTGAGTCGACAGATTCCAGGTGACCGTGCGGCACAATGGCAAAAGCAAATCCCAATACTTCTTAGCAACCCAAAAGCACAAAAGCCCATACTTGTTGCAAACGGTGTAAAACTGTCAGAGGCTGTTGGAGTAACCACAATAGAACTTGCACCCCCCAAACCAGACAAAGAAGCAAGTAAGGTTACGGAAGCCGATTCTTCAGACGCATCTGATAGCAACGGGACAAAACCGACGAATGGCGATGCAGAATCGAAAAAGCCTCCTCCGCTCATCGGACCAGATCTTGCTGTTGTGATCCAAGAAAACGTTGAAAAAGGAAAAAAGAAGCCTGCTCCAAAGGTTTTTCGCATTGGCCTCGAGGCCCTGCACCCCAGACATTTTGTTGTCCCATATGCTCTCTATGATCATGCTCGACGTGAAATTAGTATCTCTCTTGAAACAACAAAACTTGCACAGGACCAGCCCCCGCCTATGGGAATTGCAGGAGAACTTACGCCACTTTCGTTGGCTCCATCGGTGAATCAACCGGCAGGGACAATTGCTTCCGTGGTGACAAGAAAACCTGTTGTTCAACTGACACCAACACTCAAAACGGATACTGCTATTGCTTCCTGGAATGGACCAGATCAAGGAACAGGCTTACTTGGCGTAAACATCAATGAGTATCCGCGAGCCTTTGTCTTTGCGATAAAGTGTTCGCCGGCAATGGACGGTAAACGTCAATCACCACAACGAGACTGGAGAAGAATATCCTTTGTTCGTCCTAATGAGAATCGAAGTCTTGTACGAGCGCCCTCTGCTACCATTCCTTTCAAACTGGTTGTTGATGCACCAACAGATACTTTTTCACATACTCAACAGTCCGATGGAGCCGTCGAGATAAATTTTCGAAAAATCGGTGTGGGGGTTGTCGATCGCTCAACTGACAGACTCGCTTGGACTGGAAACAGTGACCGGCAAATCTCTTTTCGATTACCAGAAGAAGTCAGTGGACTTTCTGTCCTTACAACTGTTCAGGATTGGGAGGTTGAGGCTTCTGGAGAGGGCTTTGCAAACGTGGATGTTGCTGCAGAAGCAAGGCTTCTTGTCGCAGGAAAGCAACAGCCAGTCCTTGATGCTCGAACAATTGTATTCGATGGAACTCCACCTGTACTTGATACGCCTCCTGTTGCTGCAGCAATCATTGGTCGAACATCGACGATCCCTCTACGTGTATCCGACGATGTCACTGACGGCTTTTTTATTCCTCCCGACCGCATACGCCCTGGTATCTCTGGAATAAAGAGTGTCGAGTGGGCAATTGACTTTGAAGGAACGGGAACCCCCAAGGAGTGGAAGCCTGTGACATGGCTTGGTGATGTTCGGTATGAAATACGGGTTGAAACGAAAGAGCTACCAGCCGGTATTCGTGTACCGCTGTTGGTCCGCGCTACAGATCGTGTTGGGCTTAGTGCTCCTCCAAACCGCATCTGGCTGAATGTTGCAGCTCAACCGGCGAGTGATAAAAACAAGCTCACCGGTCGCGTTGTGCTTGAAGGTCGGGGGGAGTCTGATGTTTGGGTAACGCTTACTGGGCCTTCGGGAGAGCGTCGTGTCAAAACCGTCAAAAACGGTGCTTTTGAATTCACTGGATTACCGCCAGGTGAATACTCCGTCATGGCAGAAGGTGCCGTTCGGAACACGTCCTATCAAGCACAACCTGTCAAGGTGACTGTTCCTGCGGCTCCTGCTCCTGCTCCAAGCACAACGCTCATGCTTCGTTAGACAGAGTTTCTTCTCAACGTGGCAGCAGATTCCCTCTATTCGTTCTCTTTTACTAAGGCTGACTAGGTGGTGACACCACGTCACATCAGCAGTCTGAAGAGTAAAAAAACCGATATTTTCAAGGGGTTTTGGGTATTTGCAGGGAATGATGATTCCTGCTTGCCGACCGCGCAGTTTTGGTCTGTGGAAGCGCTGGTCGAGCGCTTGGGTGGGACAATGCACATTCAGCAGAATCAACGTTTTTTCAAACAATCAGAATCCCCACGAGTACAAGTGAGTGATGTTCGGATCTGCTGCTTTCTTGCGATCTGCGTGCTTCATAATACTGCATATGGACAGACAAGTTCGCCTTCAACAATTTGGTCATTCCTTGGAATTGGAGCGGCACAAAATTCTGCCAACCCGGCAATCAAAGCAGCAGCAAAAGCAAAAGCAGCAAAACATGCGATTTGCAAGAAAAAAAAGGCCCTCGAATATCTTGCAAACATGGGCTGTTCACCAGAACACCCTGAAGTGGGACCTGCCTTGCTCGCGGCTATGGGTGATCCAGATGAACCTGTTCGCTACGCAGCAGTAAAAGCGGTCTATCAGACTGCTAGTGAGTGCCAAGATAAAAAGCAAAAGAAGAATGCACGAAAAGCAATTGGCTGCCTTGAGTCGTGTCACGATTGGAAGAAAAAAATCGAGAAAAAGTTTTGCGAATGTATTGATCGTATTTTTGGCAAAGCTCCTCCAAAGGAAAGAAAATGCAAAGACAAATTGGAGGAATGTTGTGAGAAATTAAAATCAGCATGTACAGGGAAAAAACAATGTGTTGACCACTCAAAAGAAAACTGCCCCTGCGGTGATGGTCGCGGACCATGCTGCAGCCCTGATATGAAAGAAAAGCTGAAGCAATTGGCATTTGGCAGAGATGAAAAAGGGTGCTTTCTCGAGCCCAGTGAACGCGTACGACAAATGGCAGAACTTGCTTTGCAAGCATGTCAGGCATGTGCTGGTTGTCAGTCATGTGGCATGGGCATGCTCGATCAGGTTGTTCGAGAGTTGCCTGCTGTGACTGAACGAGAGATGGCTCCGGAAAAGGCAGGGGATTATTGCGTTACGGATCGAGCAGTCATTGCTGTTCCAGAGTCCTCGATCGCTCCCCTGAATGCCCCAACACCTGCACCAGAAAAACTTCTGTTCCCGACTCAACCAGAGCCCCTTCCCACCCCATTACCAGAACCTCTCCCATCTGTTCCAATGAAGAAACCTCAATCCTTACCAACTCCCGCTGCAGGTGCTCAAGTACCGCAGCAATCGATGGGTCCGCTCCGCAGTGTTCTCGTTCGTGAGCAACCTCGCAGCCGTTGGTCAAAACAGGAGCCACGCCAGCCACTCCTTGGGCAATCCGGGCTCCGAAATGCCCAGGCACAACCTCCACAGGAAAAAAGAAATGAACGTTTCTTTTCTGCCGGCTTACCGTTTTCGTCACACGAAAAGCAGCCCCAAAGAACAAAGAAAAATAGTGCTCCCCAACAAGCGGAAGAGCAATCTGAACTTCTGTCTCGTCATGCTCGTCCCGAACGATTCGCATTCATTCCCCAAACAGACAATCACCGTCCAATTGTTACTCCCTCTATTCCAAGGCATGAGGACGAGATCCTTTCAGACGCCACACAATCCCAGACACACGCTAGACACAATCCTATGAATGTTCACGTTCATACCACTCCAGTACGCGAAACAGTAGAGCCACAGTTCGGCCCAAACCACACAGTAGATGCTGTCAATACACCTGAAACACACCATGCAAAAAGAACACCTGCAAACGCTCGATTATGGGATATAAAAC
>JBDOMS010000225.1:0-10501 GCA_039831735.1 Pirellulales bacterium | reverse complement strand
ACCTTCACTGCCTCACCGTGACTTCCAGCAGGCTCCTGCACTGCCACGATCGGCGCATCTGTCACCCGAAATGGAACAGCCAACGGAGAGACTTTTCCGTCACGAACCGGACAAACGCGAGACAGACCATCCAGTTCGGCAGCAGGAAGCGTCACCTTTCCAGAAAACGAACCTGCTGGATCCCCTATCCAATCAGCCGAAAACTCTTTGCCAGGCTGGCCACCTGGAGGCCATGCCACATGCGGAACAGGAAACTCTCCAACATGAAGAAGATACAAAGCCCCTCCACCACGATAGGTACTCTCGCGCAATCGCAAAAAGTAATCACCTTCCTTTTCAACAGCCAACGATACAACAGCATCCTGAGAGAGCAGCGGATGATCATCACACTCAGCAACCGTGAAGCCATTGGCATCCACGATTTCCAGGAATGGATCAAGCATGGTTTGATCTAACGTTGCGCCGCGAACCACTGCTGATATTTTCCCACCCGCCGGCAAATGCACTGAAAAAATATCGACATCTTCGTTTCCCAGTGATCCCCACACTGCCGTGCCGGGCTTCATGGGTTGAGCAACGTCCATGGTATTGTTGGGCTCTTTTTCTGCCACTTGCTCTGACGCATGCACATGAAACATTCTGAGTTCAGAAAGTCCTTCAGCAGTCCTGACCCGCATGCGATGCGGCCCAACAGGACAATCTGCAGGCACGACGAGGACCGCCTTTATGAGATTACTCTTATCAGGCGTGACCGACTTTACGGTGATACCACCCTTCTCGAAAAAAACTTCTTGAGGCTCTTCAAGTTCAGAACCACTTATTTGGACCTCTATTTCAGTACCTTGCTGTGCCGCCGGAGGCTGGATTCGAGTCAGGGCTGGTGCAGCAAGCAGAGAACCCGATGAAGCAAGAAAAGACAGACACACGATAAATTGTGAGGTACGCATCGTTAGCAAAACTCCTGAGTATCTACACACGAAACTCCACATTCAAAACAAACGTGAATACCGGATCAAAATTAGGCGAGCAGATCTTTCCGAACTTTTCCACCGTCAACAATCTCGATCGGACGATTTCCAGGAGCAACCAACTCCTTCTCCGACACAATGCCGAGACAGTGATAAAGCGTTGTCGCCAGATCTTCGACTGTCAGCGGAGAATCAGCAGGCTCCGCAGCAATCGAGTCAGATGAACCGTAGATCATGCCTCGCTTGATGCCACCACCTGCAAGCACAATGGAAAATACCTTTGGCCAGTGATCTCGTCCCGCATCACGATTAATTTTAGGCGTACGACCAAACTCACTTGAGACCATCACAAGCGTAGAGTCCAGAAGCCCCCGTTGCTCAAGGTCACGAATGAGTGCCGCATAGGCCTGATCAAATGGAGGCAGTGTGCGAGTAATGCTATCAGTGATTCGCTGATGCATATCCCAGCCGCCATAGTTAAGAGTCACGAGCCTCACTCCTGACTCAACAAGTCGACGAGCAAGCAACATTCGTTGACCAGCTTGATTCCGCCCGTACTGATCTCGCACATGCGCCGGCTCAGCAGTGATATCAAAGGCGGCTCGTGCACGAGCCGAGCCAACCAGGTCATACGCACGAGCATAAAACTCATCCATCGCTTCAAGATTGGGGTTATCTTCCATCTTTTGGAAATGGCGACCAACAATATCTCGCAACTTCTGCCTTGTAGAGAACCGGCCAGCGTCTACACCCCCGGGAAGCGAGAGATCACGCACCGTAAAGTTATCACTCGCCGGATCAGAGCCAAGCGTGAAGGGGCCGTAAGCACTACCGAGATATCCTGCACCGGCATCACTTGCTGGCAGATTCGGCAGGCAGACATACGGCGGGAGGTTTTCACGAGGCCCAAACTCATGGGAGACAACGCTTCCAAAACTAGGATATGTCAATGCTGGGCTTGGGCGGTATCCTGTAAACATGTTATGCGTACCGCGTTCGTGAGCTGCCTCACCATGCGTCATTGAACGCACCACAGTGATCTTGTCTGCAATCTTTGCTGTGTTGACAAGTTTCTCATTAAACACAACACCTGGAAGACTTGTCTCGACCACACCCATATCGCCACGATATTCAAATGGAGAGAGCGGCTTGGGGTCAAAAGTTTCTTGTTGCGCCCATCCCCCAGGAAGCCATATATGGATGAGACTCTTTGCTGTTCCTTCGAAATTCTGGAAAGACTTGGCATCAGCACGAGCTGCCTCTGCACGAAAGAGACCCCCTAAAGTAAGTCCCAATCCAGATGCTGCTCCAACTTGTAGAAATTCACGACGTGAGCCGTTATTGGAAGCACCGTTCATTCAAACTCTCCTCAACTAAGGTGAACAAATTAATGGTGGCTAGGAGGAACCCAGCATTCCACCTGCAGAATAACTACGCCTTCTAGAAACAATCTGCACAATCCTACTATCTTATCGTCCGTTCGACGACCACTGATTGCACCACAAAAGTAAAAAAACAGACATTGTCCGACCCTGAAAAACCCCTTTTTCTGTATGCAAGCCCTTGCCAACAATAGACTTAGGGAGAATCGAGCCTTGCTGCTGTCTCAAATTCACTAATTTCTGTATTCCATCAATTTCATCAATTATGAGGACCACAAAGCGCCCTTAGGTATAAGGTGGACGGTATAAGGTGGACTTATTTTCGATTGTCACCCTCAGTTCACATCTAGGCCGTCAGTTCTCTTCTGAATAGTTGTCTCGACTCCCCTTTGGTACACCATCTGGCAGATTATGAGTCCATGGTTCGTTTTGATCGCAGCAAATGATGATAATGCTGAGCGAAACGATGGGCCTCATCACGAACATACTCGAGTAACCGAAGTGAATATGAATCCCGAGAGAGTCGAACGGGTTCACTTTTTCCTGGAAGGAAGATGAGTTCCTCCTTCTTGGCCAGCGCAATCATGCATGGTGGTTCGAGCCCAAGCGATGCAACAGCATCCACCCCAGCTGAGAGTTGTCCCTTACCCCCGTCAATCAGAAACACGTCTGGTAAAGGATCGCCTTCACGCAGAAGACGTGCAAAACGACGCGAAACAACCTCATGAATACTTTTGTAATCATCAATACCATCGACTGTCTTAATTCGATACCGCTTGTACCCTGGCTTAAATGGCAGACCGTCTATGAACTGTACGAGACTTGCGACTGTCTCACCGCCATGAAGATGTGCAATGTCCACCCCCTCAATGACTCGCGGTATCTGCTGAAGATGGAGTACCTTCTCAAGTCCTGCCAAACCTTTTTTGGGATCAACAAGAAACACTTCCGGTTGTACGTTCTCGTCAAGATCTCCTCGTTGATCAAGTGTTTCAAGTAATCGTATTTCATCTCTCAACCGAGCAGCTTTTTCAAATTCTAGATTTGACGAAGCCTTGAGCATGTCTTCATGCATGTGCTGAAGTAACTTCTTCTTGCCTCCATCAAGAAAGATTCTTAGTCTTTGAATATCTTTTCGGTAGTCCTCTTTTGATATCCTCAAATTACACGGTGCTGTACATTGATTGATTGAAGCAAGCAGGCAGGGACGAAACCAACGCCATTGTTCATCATTTGCATCTATATCTAGCGAGCATGTTCGAAACTTGAAAATGCGCTGAAGTACGACGATGGCTCCACGCAGGCTCCCTGCACTTGTAAAGGGCCCGTAAAGTCTTACCCCCTTTTGCCTTGGTGTCCGTGTAAATTCGATACGAGGAAAATCTTCATGTGTCGTAATCTGCAAGTATGGAAACGTTTTATCATCCTTGAGGTTTGAATTAAACCGTGGCTGCACATCCTTGATGAGCCGACTTTCCATGAGCAGCGCATCTACTTCACTCTCTGCTTCAAGAAAATCAATATCTCGAATCTCCCGCACAAGATCTGCCGTCCGACGGTCTTCGGCCGCAGCCTTAAGAAAATAACTTCCTGCTCGAGACCGAAGGTTTTTTGCCTTTCCGACATAGATCACTCTTCCAGCAGCATCCTTCATGAGATACACGCCTGGTGTCACCGGAAACCGCCGCACTTTTTCAGCGGCTGCTGAACAGTCTCGGGTTACGGACGGTTTGTCTGTATCAGCAGGAGACGTCTCACTCGTACTATCAGAAGTTGGAAGCATAGGTGAATTGTAAACCAAGGAATGTCATGAGCGAAAAATATCGGAACTTCCACGAACTGTTGCCTGAGTCACGTTAGAGTATGATAGTCGAGGGAAGGATGAGTAGTGTGAGTCTGTATTCCAGAGGGGTTTGATGGCTGTGCATCGATTGCTTCACCTTATTTGCACGCTAGGTATATTTTCATGCAGTGTTGTCGCTCCAACGATTCCGGTTTTGGGTGCTGACACATCACATTCTTCTTCTCGCGAATGGCTTAAGTGGCAACCCTTACCACCGCTCCCGGATTCTATTGGCATTGCTGGCCCATTTGTCGGGAACCACAACGGAAATCTGATCGTCGCAGGTGGCGCAAACTTTGCCGCACCCAATGCTCCTGACCTATGGGAAACATCAAAAAAATATTTCGAATCCGCATATGTGCTGACAGAACCAACGCATGGTAATTTTTCTTGGAAGCAAGGCTTCTCTATTGATAGACCTCTCGCCTACGGTGCCTGCGTTTCGATACCCGAGGGGGTCATTTGTGCAGGGGGAGAGGACGGCCACCAGGCCTATAAGAATGTCTTCATACTCGCGTGGGATACAAACTCAAAGGCATTGATTCAACGCGCACTTCCACCTCTTCCTTCTGCAAGCACTGGCGGCGGCGCTGCAGTGTGTGGTGATTATCTTTATGTTGTGTGCGGTCAACGTGAACCTGTTTTGAAATCCGCTTGTGACGTCATCTGGAGACTTGATGTATCACAGCTTGAGACGAATAACGTTGCATGGGAAACCCTTCCCCCTGTGCCAGGAGGACCGAGAGCTTTTTCACTTGTCGTGTCTCAGCACAATGGATTCGAAGAATGCCTGTATGTTCTCGGCGGGCGTTGCCAGAATCCAAATCGAAGTGGTGCAGCAGGAATTGAGCCCCTCTCAGACTTCCATGAGTTTAGCCCAACTCGATTTGTACAGGATCCAACAACAGCCTGGCGACAACGATCTGACGCTCCGACTCCATTGATGGCCGGCACTGCAGTAGCAGTAGGACAAAGCCACATCATGGTTTTGGCTGCTGCTGATGGAAGCTTACTCAAAAACATTGCTGCTGACCCAAATTTTGAGAAACATCATCCAGGTTTTCCAAAGCGTTCTTGGGCCTACCACACAATTACAAACACATGGACAAACGCGGGAACACCCCCTGCCTGCCCGGTCACAACACCTGCTGTCAACTTTGATGATGGTATCGCGATTATCAGTGGAGAAATTCGACCGCGGGTTCGTACACCAGCAGCATGGCATATCACACTCGTTCCACATCAAACACAGTTTCATCCTATCGATTATGTCGTACTGCTGGTCTATCTCATTACCATGATCGCCGTTGGTTTGTACTTCATGCGGCAGACACACAACACAGATGACTTTTTTCGAGGTGGACAGCAGATGCGATGGTGGGCAGCGGGATGCAGCATTTTTGCAACCATGCTTTCCTCAATTACATTTATGGCAATTCCTGCAAAAGCCTTTGCCCAAGATTGGGTCTATGCCCTTGGCAATTTGATGATTGTGGTAGTTGCTCCAGTCGCTGTCTTCATGGCTCTCCCTTTCTTTCGCCGGATTGATGCGACGAGTGCATATGAATATCTCGAATTGCGATTTAGTCGAGCGGTCAGGCTGTCAGCGAGTGGCCTCTTTACAGTTTTCCATATCTTTCGAATGGCCATTGTGATGTCTTTGGCATCATTGGCGCTGGCAGTTGTCACGCCACTTTCACCGACACAAAGCGTCTTATTATTGGGTGTTCTTTCCATCATGTACTGCGCTTTGGGAGGTGTTGAAGCTGTGATATGGACAGACACCATACAAACAGCCGTGTTACTTGGAGGCGCCATTGTATGTCTTGTAATCATGGTGACTGGCAGTGATGGCGGCATCTTTGCATTTATTTCAAAAGCACTGGCTGACGGCAAACTCCACAACGCAAATCTTCATTTCGATCCTGCTGCAACAAATATCGCACTCTGGGTCATCATTGCAGGAGGACTTGGGCAAAACTTCTCGAGCTATATTTCTGATCAATCGGTTGTGCAGCGATATATGACAACGCCCGACAAACACCGAGCCGCTACCTCTATCTGGCTGGCAGCTGGACTGGCTGCCATTGCGACTATTCTTTTCTTTAGCCTTGGTACCGGCCTCTATGTCTTTTATTCGTCTCATCCCAACAGGCTCGATCCAACGTTTACAACCGATCAGATTTTCCCTCTCTTCATTCTTCATGAAATCCCCACTGGTATTGCTGGCCTCATTGTGGCAGGCATTTTTGCAGCGGCACAGTCAACTATTTCAACAAGCATGAATTCCACAGCCACTGCTATTGTGACTGATTATCTAAAGCCTCTCCGAATCTACCGTTCGGAAAAATCCTATCTCCGTGTCGCTCGATTGCTTACTATCGCATGTGGTCTTCTCGGCACCGTTTTGGCCCTCACATTTATTGATCCCAGGATTTACAGTCTCTTTGATTCTTCGATCAAAATCATAGGGATCTTCATGGGGGTCTTGGGTGGGCTTTTTGCTCTTGGAATGCTCACTCGACGCAGCTCAAGCACCTGCGCGTTATTGGGCGTTCTTGCTGGAGCATGCACGATGTTCATGTTGCCTTTGGTATCAAATATCAATGGCTACCTTTATCCCGCTCTGGGTATTTCGACTTCTTTCCTCGTTGGTGTCTGTGCAAGCTTCATTTTTCCTAATACCAAAAAGGATCTTCATGGGCTCACCGTATTTACAGAAACATCACAACATCATTAATTGAAAATGACTATCGGGATCACTCGATTGCCTTACCCACGATGACTCTTGAGCGGCGTCAGCCCAAGTGATGTGACACAGTGACGGAGTTCTTGTATTTGACCATGATCTAATGTCCGAAGTGGAGATCGCACTGGACCACAGTCAACGCCAAGAATACCCATCAACGCTTTTGCGGCTGGCAAATAATCATATTGTGCAAGCGCATCAACAATGTGAATAACCCCTAACTGAGCTTCCCGTGCTGATGCAAAGTCATTGTTCTGAAACGCGTGAACGACTTCCCTTGCTTGCCTTGCAGCAAAGTTATAGGTACTTCCGATAGCTCCATGAGCTCCGAGGACAAGCCCCGCCAGTAATGCTTCATCACACCCCCAAAAAAGCCTGTAGTTTGTTGATGCAATGGCAACACATCTCGCAAAATCTATCCAGTCATTTGACGTATATTTGATACCTGCCAACGTTGGAATCGTGGTAGCAAAGGTGCTGAGAATTTCACTCGAACGAAATGTTACACCCGTCCAGCTAGGAATATCGTAGTAGTAGAATGGTGTTGCAGATGCTGCTGATGCAATTTCTCCAAGGTATGCCGCTAAATCTGCACACGTGGCTGGCTTGAAGTAATTTGGTGCCATCGCCGAAATAGCATCAACGCCTACATCATCAGCATGCTGCGCAAGAGCTATCGAATCAATCTGGGATGACGCCCCAACATGTGCAAACAATGACAGTCCAACAGAGCTGGCAACTCCTGCCCACGTCTCAATTAATTGCATGCGTTCCGGGAGCGAAAGTGAAAGAGATTCTCCAGTTGTACCCGCAACAAAGACTCCGTCGACTCCACGTGAAGCAAGCCACTCGGCCTGATGTGCAACCTGGCCTAACGCAAGTGCGTTGTCAGACGAAAATGGTGAAAAAACAGCAGCTATAAGGACGGGGTGATGCACGACAAAAAAGAGTCCGATGAGGTGCGTGAACAGCAAAAATACGTCAGATGATCCTTCCACCTTACGCGTCGCTGTGCATGGCCGCAATCACACAACCATTTTCCCCTCTGAGACCCTCCAGCAATTAAGGAGCATCCGAGGCACATGAAACGGTCCCTTCCAGAGACTCCCCTTGGCCCTGTGCGTTGGAACGCCATCTCGTCGAAGCCATCCGTACCACTCACCATACACATCATCGATGAAGTGTTCAGAAGCCCATTCATTGACAGCAACATGCCAACGGCCAAACATGTCATCGCCAGTGATCTTCCAAGCCATGAGCGTCGCAAGAATTGCTTCTGTATGTGGCCACCAGAACTTCATGTCATGCCAATATTCTGTACATGGTTTATTCAAAACATCAGTAAATGAAATTAGCCCTCCGTATTCTGGATCCCAGCCACGCTTCCAAGACCAACACAACATCGACACTCCAAGATCAATAAGTGACTGTTGATTTCTGTAGACACCCTCTGCCATGACAAACCATGCGCCTTCAATCCCATGACCTGGATTGAGAAGTCTTCCATCGGAGTGATCTAAGAAAGCTGTCCCGTCAGCCAAAACCATTTCAAGTACGGCCTCAAGTTCATCATGGACAAACTTTGTTCGAATGTCATCAATAGCAGACTCAATACATGTATTCAGGCGTACAATCTTTGGATCATCTTTTTTCAGAACATGAACAAAAGACTTTCGCAAAGACTGTGCTGTCCCCAGAATAATCATCGGTGATGAAAAGTGAGAAATATCTCTGGTGCCACGCCTCGTCTTTGGCTGACTTTCTAGGGGTGACTGCATACGCGCAAGCCCCTGCTCAAAAACCCTTATTGCATCATCAACTGCTGCCTGTTCATGACTGACCGAAAACCATGCGGCAAACGCCATTGCCGCAAACATCTCTGTAAAGGCATATCGCCTTTTGCGGAGTGGACGTCCATCACGTGTGACGGTGAAAAACATGCGGCCATCTGAATCGAAGCAGTGAGAACGGAGGAACTGCATGCAGGATCGACTTCCCTCAATCCACTCTTCACGTGGCTCGATATTGGAAGCCATTTCCCCAAGTAGCCACCCACATCTTCCTTGAAACCAAACACTTTTATCCGTGTCATAGATCTCTCCTTTTTGATCAAGACACGTCAACACGCCACCGTAATCGTGGTCGAGACCACCCTTCAGCCAAAAGGGTAAAACCTTATCCAGCAACTCTTCCTGATAATTAAGCAATGCTTTCCCTCAAGACAAGAAACCATGTACTTATTCAAAGATTGATAATGGACCGAAGGTCTTCTTCGAGCGCATCAAGACGTTTATTGAGCATTTTTTTCATATCTGATAGCTGTGCTGGTACACACGGTGCACCAACTCCAAAAAGATAAAACTTGATTTTTGGTTCGGTACCAGAGGGCCGAGCTGCAACAGCATTACCGAGTGGTGGAAACCGACCATCTGGCAATCTCTGGCCCGCATCATCTGTCCCAGAAAGATCAAAGATAATGAGATCCCCCTGTACGCCATCATATTCCTCTTGGGTACCATTTGGCCCTGTCGTTATGAGATTTGACTGGTCCCGAATACGAACAACGCTCAGACCGCCGAGGGCTTGCGGCGGATCAGAACGAAGTGCCGACATGATTTCTTTCATACGATCCATTCCACTGGCCCCTGGAAGCATCACAGAGATTTGTCTCTCCAAATGACAGCCGAATGTGCAAAATAATTCATCGAGTAATTCATGCGGTGTTCGTCCAGACAGTCTCAACGTTGCAGTCAACTCAGACATGAGAAGGGCCGCCACAGCAGCATCCTTATCCCGAACGTGCGTACCAGATAGATACCCATGCGATTCCTCTGTGCCAAAAACAAACGACTCTGGTCCTTTTGCATCGATGACACTGCAAATCCATTTGAATCCCACAAGCTGTGTATCATCACATTCAAGACCAAATGACTCTGCGATCCTGCGGACCAATCCAGTCGTCACTAATGTCGTAACCACAAAATCATTTGACTGTTGCTGACCACGGGCCTGACGTCCAGCGATCGCTTGCTGGCAGAGAAGCCCAGAGAGATGATTCCCTGAAAATGTTTTCCACTCACTGCCAGTACGGTTTGTAAGAGGCGCAGCCGCACCAAGCCGATCACAATCAGGATCACTCGCGAGGACAAGGTCATCTCCCTGCACAATGGCTTCCTCGATGGCGCCAGACAATACATCTGGATTTTCTGGGTTGGACACATTGCCTGGGACGTTTGGAAAATCACCGTCTGGTGTTTCCTGTGGGCCGTATAAACGAAGCTTTGTAAAACCTGCCTGCCTAAGAACTGGAACAACAGCCGTTGCTCCAACGCCATGAAGTGGCGTGTAAAGAATGGAGATGTCTCGTGGGCCAGAAGATGCTTGCTGGAGTACAGCCGAGATAAATGCTGGATCTATTTCTTCTTCAACAAATACTACTTGGCCGCGAGCGACACCTTCATCAAATGATACCCGGTGCACCTGATCAACTTTCATAACGCACTGAATGATTCCCTGATCATGTGGCGGGAGAACTTGTATGCCACCTGACCAGTACACC
>JBDOMS010000464.1:0-2420 GCA_039831735.1 Pirellulales bacterium | reverse complement strand
AGTTCTATCAGAGCATTCTTCGACCTGGAATAGGCTGGCGTTTAAATGACGACCAATCTGTGTGGGTTGGATATGCGTGGATTGGTGAACGTATTCCGGGATTAGCATTTCATGAAAACAGATGTTGGCAACAGTGGATACTTAACCGAGAGTATGGAGATGTGTCTGCCGTATTTCGAAGCCGTTTGGAACAGCGGTTTGTGTCAGTTGGCGCACAGGCAGGATGGCGCTTTCGTCAGTTGATTCGATTTCAAAAACCTGTTGCAAAAAACCCAAGGCTCCTTTGGGTCGCGTGGGATGAAATCTTTTATCATCTTCGAGACACCGACTGGGGAGCACGTGCTGGCTACAATCAGAATCGAATTTTTGTGGGGCTCGGTCGTAGGGCATCATCCAAGAGCCGACGGAGAACAGAGATTGGCTATCTTTACCAGCAAATTGAGGTGCCGGAAGATGGCGCTGATCTCAGTAATCACATTCTTTCAATCAACGTATTTTTTGGTCCATAAGAGACGAATTTCAGACACAATGAAGCAGTTCTCAAAAGAAACAATTGCAGTCATCTGAATCGCGTTCAAGACAGATGGGTGTCAATCTCTTACTATGGTGCTCATGCGAGTACTCATTCCGGTAGCACCTGGCAACGAAGAAATAGAGTTTTGTGCGCTCTTGAATGTTCTTCGTCGTGCGGACATCGATGTTGTTGTAGCGAGTGTTGAGTCAGGCAGAGACGTGACACTTCAAAAAGGCCTTCGAATACTTGCTGAAGTGAGTCTTGAGGATGTTACGACCGAGACATGGGATGCCATTGTGATGCCTGGGGGAGTACCAGGGGCAATGAATCTTGGGGCATCTGATGTACTAAGAACCATGCTTCAAAAACATCATGCGCGTGGCGGTCTCATTGGGGCGATCTGTCTGTCTCCCGCGCTCGTACTCGAGCCAGCAGGTGTTCTGAAGGAGTGCGATCGGGTCACTGGAAATCCACGTCCGATCAGGACCCCTGATCAATCATGGCCAGCCGATGCGTTTACCAAGCGACTTGGAGCGGCATTTGATGCGAAGGCACGGGTATGCGTAGACCACGAGAACAAAATTATTACGTCTCAGGCACCTGGTACGGCTATTGAGTATGCTCTTTGCATTGTTGCAATGTTGCGAGGTAAACAGACCGCTCAAGATATTGCAGACTATTTGCTCGTGGATCCGTCTCAATGGTCAATGCAATTTTAAGTGGAGTGAGGTGACAGGATGAGTAAACAAGTTTTTTTGATAGTCATCGTGTTGCTATTGTCACTTGGAAGATGGAGTTCGTGTCTCTGTGCAGCAGATCGCCCAAACATTCTCTTCATTTTTTCAGATGATCAGCACTACAACACGCTTTCGTGTTACTCTGAGTCCGCAGATTGGGTACGCACGCCGTCGATTGACGCTCTTGCACAGACGGGTGTTCGTTTTGAGCGAACGTATATGGGGGCATGGTGTATGCCGTCACGCGCCAGTTTCCTCACCGGCTGCCTGCAGCATGGTGTTGAATCGATGCGGATGGAAGGCACCTATCCGGGAAGTGTGTATGACCCAAAACAATGTAGGTTTTGGCCGTCGGTGTTGAGAGAAAATGGATACCACACGGCTCAGATTGGAAAGTGGCATACAGGTGTTGATACAGGCAATGGTCGAGATTGGGATCACCAGATTGTCTGGAATCGTCCGGCTCATCCAGACAACGCCGGACACTATTTCTATGATCAGGTCGTGACCTTCAATGGTGAGGATCGACGTGAGCCAGGGTATTCCACCGACAACTATACGAACTGGGCGATTGATTACATCAATGGATCACATCGTGATACCAACAAGCCGTGGTATCTCTGGTTGTGTTATGGAGCCATCCATGGCCCAACGACTCCTGCCAAAAGACATCTTGGGCAATTCAAGCAGGAGACGGCCTCTGTGCCAAAAGATATTTTTGGCCCGTGGCCTGAAAAGCCAGCATACCTCGCGGACATACGTGCATGGCAGAAGGGGGAGGACGGTGCCCCCTATCGCAGAAAGAAAAAGCATCAGGCCAGCAATTTCAATACAAATACCGCTGGGCAGAGCTATACCGATTGGGTCCAGCAATATAATGAATGCGTCCTTGCCATCGATGAGGGGGTCGGTCGCATTATGGACACCTTGAGAGAGACGGGACAGCTGGAAAATACACTTATTGTCTATGCGGCAGACCAGGGGTTCGCCCTTGGCGAACACGGCATGAATCAAAAAGTGGCTCCCTACGATGCTGCCATGGCATCCCCAATGATCATGAGTTATTCAGGGAAGATCCCTCAGGGGAAGACATGTCGTCATCCAGTCAATGCACCTGATGTCGTACGATTTTTCTGTGAGACTGCCAAGATTGAACTGGCTTGGCGGAC
>JBDOMS010000415.1:0-10589 GCA_039831735.1 Pirellulales bacterium | reverse complement strand
CCAATGCCTCGAATTCTTCTCGTGATTGATGAGTTTCAGGAAATCTTTGTTGAGGATGATAAGATAGCCCAGGATGCATCACTCATTCTGGACAGGCTTGTTCGTCAAGGCCGAGCCTTTGGGATGCATGTTCTCCTTGGATCTCAAACCCTTGGTGGCTCCTATAGTTTGCCGCGAGCGACCATCGGTCAAATGGCCATTCGTATTGCGCTTCAGTGTAATGAAGCTGACTCAAGTCTCATCCTGTCTGAAGATAATACATCGGCCCGGTTGCTGACACGTCCCGGTGAGGCAATTTACAACGATGCAAATGGCATGGTGGAAGGGAACAATCACTTTCAGGTCGTCTTCCTCAACGATGACCGGCGAGAAATGTATCTAGGGGCTTTGCGCAAACTCGCTGATCGACGCACAGATATTCCGTCTATTCCTCGCATTGTCTTTGACGGTAATGAGGCTGCGAATCCCTCTGGGAATGCCCTCCTCTGTGAACTTCTCGAATCTGGCACCGTGCATGACAAGGAACTCGTGGCGCCCCTTGCCTGGATTGGAGATGCCATAGCCATCAAAGATCCGACGGCAGCAATATTTCGCAGGCAAGGAGGTGCTAACCTTCTTATTGTTGGTCAACGCGAAGATCTTGGGACAAGTCTCTTAGCCATGTCGTTGGTGAGCCTTGGCGTGGGTCACGATCCGAATCCTGGGGGTGCTGTTGGTAAACCAGCTCGCTTTGTCTTACTGGAACCCGCGATCGCAGAGGAGAAACCTGAAATCCTTCTCTCAAAGTTATCTGAATACTTGCCACACGAGATCGACGTGGCTGGACGACTTGGGGTCGCTGATACGATGGCAGACCTAGCTGCCGAAGTACAACGAAGACTTGATGAACAGATTCTCGACGGCGAAGCGATTTTTCTCATTATTCGAGACCTCGGTCGTTTCCGTGAATTAAGAAAAGAAGATGGCGGCTTTGGTTTTTCCCTCGGCGATGAAAAGAAATCGAGCCCTGCCGATCATTTTGCGACAATCCTCCGCGACGGTCCTCCTGTTGGCATCCACTCTATTATTTGGTGTGACTCACTCACAAATCTTATGCGGACCTTCGATCGTAGCTTAGTCAAGGAATTCGAACTTCGAACGGTGTTCCAAATGAGTGGAACCGACTCAAGTCAACTGATTGACAGCCCGTTAGCAAGCAAACTAGGACCGCAGCGAGCTATGTTCATTCATGAAGAAACCGGGACCTTGGAAAAGTTTCGACCCTACGCGTTTCCTAGCAATGAATGGCTTGCGACAGTCTCTCACCAACTAAAGAGCCGTGCCCAAGGCACACCACAGGAACGACCCTCACGCCAACAACAGAGCACGCCTCCTGATCCGTCGTCTCACAATGATGACCAACCAGATACGGGGACAGACTCGCTTGGTCTTTCTGAAGGAGGGTTTGGAGATTTCAATTTTACAAAAATGCTTGATGACCTTCCCGGTGATACGACGCCAACTGATGATGATGAACCATCTTCTTGATGCTTCTGTTCAAGAACTACCATGGACGTCGTCCAATTCGTACATCAATCATTTCTTCACTTCCATTCCGTATCACTCCCAACGACACCTTATCTCCAATAGGTGTTCGTACAATAAAAAGCACCAGTTCAGCTGGATCATGTATTGGACTCCCTCCAAAAGATACGATGACATCTCCAGGCTGTATTCCAGCCGCAGCTCCGGTTGAATTTGAATCAACCGCGTCAACAAAAGCACCACGAAAAGAAGGGCCACCAAGCTGATCATCCTGAATAGAAAGACGGCGAAGCGCTAATCCAAGATATCCCCGCTCCACATGACCATATTGACGTATTTCCTCATACACCGACCGGGCTGTGTTACTTGGAATCGCAAATCCGATACCACGAAAATTTTGCCCAACAATCGCTGTCGTAATTCCCATCACATCGCCATGGACATCAACGAGGGGGCCACCAGAATTTCCTGGATTGATCGATGCATCTGTTTGCAGAAAATCTTGATAGGGATCGTCTGAAATGCCTCGCCTTCCAACGGCACTGACAATCCCATAGGTCAGTGTGCGATCGAGACCAAAAGGATTTCCGATCGCCCAAATCATTTCCCCAACTTGAATCGTATCACTATCACCCCATTGCGCATGAGGAAGATTCTCTACATCGATTTTGAGAACAGCGAGATCACTTGCAGGATCAGCACCAATAACATTCGCAATAAACTTTTGACCATCGGAAAGCGTAACAACTACTTCTTCACTCTGTGCCAGAACGTGATAATTGGTAAGAATCAATCCATTCGGATCAACGATTACTCCTGACCCAACTGACTCATCCGTGAAACCAGCAATGGCTTCATCTCTCAAAGCTGCGAATTCATCGACGAGAGCATTGATCCTCCTGCTTGCAGTAACGTTCACAACTGTCGGCCCAATGACTCTCGCTAATGTTGTGAAAAGCTTCCCGACAGTCGCCATTTCCGCACTCCCAGCAGCATCACGAATGGCGCGTAGTTCTGCGCGAGTGCGAGCATACTGCACCCGTCCTAAAAATGATGGGAATACTATCAGTGTCACCATCAACACGAGACCGCAGAAAAGCATGAGCGTTCGTCGCTGAGGGGAAAACCACGTTGTTTCCTCGTTGTGTTCTGTCATCACTTTTCCACCATCCGTTCCAGCACATATCGACGAATCGAATCAACAGCTGTTTTTGAAGCTCGTGAGAGTGCCAACTCCCGTCCACCACCAAGAACATGCTCAAAACTCACACTATCTTGTTCTGATGAAATGGCAATATCGATAGCCGTACGACCATCGACTGCTTGTCGCTCAACACCCACGCCAAGCCCGAGGCTTGCATGCCACTCAGACCGTGCTTGATCGGCCAATTGTACAGCCGACTGTCCACCACCAATGCCTGAATCTGGAACAATCACACGTCCTCCTCGAAAACCACCACGTTCCATCCCCTCACCATGACATTGCTGTCTCGCCATTGCCTGTGCACATAACGACGTTACTCGACCTGCCGTCGTTCCTTCAACAACTGCCAACGTATGGCCAGAATCTCTTAGTGCTTTCACTGTCGCATCTTCAACCTCCTCTTGTTCACTTCCGAAAACAATCATTCCAAGGCATTTTCGAATAGTGGCTTCAACAGGTGCAATGGCGGATTCACACGCCTGACTATTCACTCCTCGTGCTGCAATTCGGAGAGTGATCGTTGCTTCATGTGCCGTAATACCCACAACAGGCTCTCGACCACGCTGAATGAGATCTGGCAACATGCTCTCGATAGCACTTTCACCAGCACCAAAACATTTGAGTGAACGAAAACGAATCGTGCCTTCTTCGGGCTGCATGGCCAGTAATGCGGTCACAACCGTTTCTCGCCACATGCAGTGCATCTCGGAAGGCACTCCAGGCAGGCAAAAAATATGTGACAACGATCCATCAGAACGCTCACCTAACATATCAATGCCAGGTGCTGTTCCCGTTGGATTCGGAATACACACACTTCCCTCTGGTAGCATGGCTTGGCGGGTATTGCTCTTCGGCATCGAGACACCTCTACTGGCAAAGCGTGCCTCAATGTTGGCAACAACGTCGGGAATAAGCTGAAGTGGTACATCAGCAACCTTGGCAAGGACGTCACGTGTCAGATCGTCAGCAGTTGGGCCAAGACCACCGGTTGCGATAACGACATCGGCCCGATCAATTGCTGCACGAAACGCCTCAATGCCTGCGGAAAGTGTGTCAGACACGGTTGTGTGAAACGACACAGGAATCCCCAAAAGCGCGAGCTCTCTGGATATCCACTGACTATTCGTATCAAGACGTTGCCCCGACGTAAGCTCGTCTCCGATAGCTATGACCTCTGCTTGCATAATACTGTCATACCCTCCCAGCCCCGCCGAGAATAGCCACGTCGCTGTCAGCACTGGTCGATCGAGATCATTGTGGGAAAATGACTATAGTAGAAGTGTTCATATCCCCTGGAAAAACAATATGAAACATGGACTCAAGATTGGCCTGCTCGGCATTGATGCTCAAATAGCCTCTGCTCTCTCAGCGGTTCAGAGCGAGGCGGCTGATGCATTGACTGTGAGTTGTCATGTTTCATCACATGAGTTTGACACATTTCTGATTGGCCATCCCGAGCACATCCATGAAGAATCCTGGGAATCATTATTTGATGATACTCTCTGCGATGTCGTATTTGTTGGATCAGACCACTGGACAGAGCAGCGGGCTGATGCTGTACGAGGACTTGTGCAGGCTGGCCGAACACTTCTCCTATCTCATCCACTCCAGCTTTCAATGTTGTGGGCTTACGAGCTTGATATGATTCGAAATGATTCAGCCGCCTGCCTGATACCATTTCTACCTGAGAGACTGCATCCTTGGGTCGGTCGACTTGCACAGCAGATTCATGATGCACGATCAAACCTTCATCCCAAAGGTCCAATTGAATCTATTACATTCGAGCGTCACATGCCTGAACGTTCTCGTGAGCTTGTTTTATGCCAGCTTGCTCGAGATCTTGATCTGATTCGTCTTCTTATGGGCGACCCACAACGTATATCAACGTTGGGAGGAACCGTTGAAACAGCCTGGCCAACCCTTACCGTTGGACTCTCTGTGGAATCTCAGATTCCCGTACGATGGAATGTGCTTGGTAATACGTCATCGTCGCTCAACATTACGCTGACCCAAATACACGGCACCACGCGAGTCCACATTCCGACGGCATCAAGTTCGTGGGAATGGTACCAATCAAATAAGCCTACCCCAGAAAAGTATCATCCAGTTTCTCGCGGCCAGACAATGCTCGATGCCGTACGACAGGCTCTTGCATCAGCTTCAAATCATGTTGAACACACACCACCAGCAACGTGGACTGATGCAGCAAGGTGTATTGAAATAGCTGAAACCATTCCAAGAAGCCTTATGAAAGGCCGGTCTATTGATCTGCACCAGGAGGAGTTTTCTGAGATAGGTACCTTCAAGGGCACTATGGCCTCACTCGGATGTGGGATTGTTTTAGCCGGACTGTTTGTTCTTATTCTCGCGTCACTTGTTGGTGGCATAGCTCGAGAAGCACAGTGGGCATTTGGGGAACAAATTGCATCCATGTGGCCAGTGATCGTCCTCACTGCCCTCATGCTGTTTCTTGGACTTCAGATTCTTCCTTCACTTGTCAAAGACACAGACACGCCTGCCAGTGAAAAAACCCAAAAGTCAAAACGCGGGCCTTAGGGGAAACATGGCGGTTGCACCGGTTTCTCCGCAGTACTTGGAAAGGTTTTCCGATTACCAGCAGGCCACATGATGCCTGGCTGCCACTTGTCCGATTCCTCTTTCAATACTTATTTAGTGGGGATCGTGGCACTACGAGAGCCACTCTCCCAAGAACCAGGAACGGGGGACATGGTGCCTGATCGGTCTGCATGGAGCGTCATGCTGGTGGGGATATTGCTGCTCCCCTGCTTTGCACCCCGAGAACTCATCGCGTCGGATTCGCGCGACATGCGTCGAACTGACATTGTTCGAGCAATCGAGTCAACACGCGATAGCGTTGTCAATATTCACGGACAGAAACTTGTAGCTCCCTCCGAAGACGATCTCTCCAATGATCTTCGCCGAGTCAACGGCATGGGTACTGGAGTGATTATTGATGATCGTGGCTATGTGGTAACGAATTATCACGTCGTCGAAGGAGTGAAAAGGATAGAGGTAACACTTGCGTCTGGTAAGACGGTTGCCGGTCACCTTGTTTCACATGATCCGCGTACTGACCTCGCAGTTCTCAAAATAGATAGTGATGGCCCTCTTCCAGTCATTGACATCGGTACCTCAAGCGACCTGATGATTGGTGAGACCGTTCTTGCGCTCGGGAATGCCTTTGGCTATGAACATACAGTCACGCGTGGCATTATCTCAGCACTTCATCGTAACGTGGAAGTAAGCCGTACTCAAAAGTATGATGATCTCATCCAGACCGATGCATCGATTAATCCAGGCAATTCAGGCGGGCCGTTGCTGAATATCGCTGGCGAAATGGTTGGAGTGAATGTCGCCGTTCGCGCCGGTGCTCAGGGAATCGGCTTTGCGATTCCTATTGATCATGCCATCACAATTGTGACTGAGTTGATGTCTGTGGAACGAGTAGCCAAGACATGGCATGGCATTGTTGCACGACGTCATACCGGAAACGCTGGCGTTGTTGTTGAAGTAGTCCACAGCGAAAGTCCTGCTGAATGTTGTGGTGTTCGGACAGGGGACATTATTACACGCATCGGTGACTGCAACATTATGAGTCAACTTGATGTTGAACGAGCATTGATTGGTCACAAGGTCGGGGAACATGTCACAATGATTGTGATGCGTTCAAACGGAGAGGCAACCATCGACCTCCCTCTCGCCGCCGCCCGACCAAGGAAAATGACACTCGATGAAAAGTGCTGGCAACAACTTGGCCTAAGAGTACTAACACTACCAGCGGTAAAGGTTCAAAAACTTCAATCTCGCTATCGAGGAGGACTGATGGTTTCAGAAGTTCGAAGTGATGGACCTGCGTCCGCCCAAGGCATTCAGGTCGGAGATATTCTCGTGGGCTTACATGTCTGGGAAACCATCGCACCTGACAACATTGCGTATGTTCTTGAAAAGGTTGAAGAAGAAAACCTTGGCTCTATTAAGTTCTACGTTCTTCGTGGCCGTGAGACTCTCTTTGGTCATATCACCTCAGATACGCTTATCCGGTAATAGAAAAACGAAGTCGGAACACTTTTTTGCCGACGCGATGTCATTCGCTTGCCCAGTTCCTCTGATCGGATGACAATCCCATCATGGAGCTTGATCTTCTAAAATGGATGCTGCCATTGATTCAAAACGACCCGCGGCTTGAGGTGCCAGCGGGTGATGATGCTGCTGTCCTCCGGACCCGCGGGACCCGACGAATCGTGATCACTGTAGACATGCTCACTGAGGGAGTCGATTTTGTTTTTGGTGAGAACTGCTCAGCCGAGCAGGTGGGTCATAAAGCACTTGCGGTGAATCTTAGTGATCTTGCAGCAATGGCTGCTCAACCAGAAGCAATTGTGGTCTCCGTATGCCTCCCACAGACGAGTGATTGCACGATCGCCAAAGAACTGTTTCATGGCATCCACTCTCTTGCCTCACAGCATGACATGGTCATTGCTGGAGGTGATACAAATACATGGGATGGCGGACTAGTGATCAGTATCACTGCTCTCGGTTCTGTGGAACCTCAGAAGGCCTGGCGACGACATGGAGCACAAAAAGGTGATCGTGTGGTTGTGACCGGCCCATGTGGAGGAAGTATTCTCGGTCGACATCTCAATGTCGCCCCGCGTTGCAGAGAGGCGCGAATGATCGCAGAACGATTCAGTGTTCAATCTGCTATCGACATTAGCGACGGACTATCACTCGATCTCTCAAGAATGATGTCTGCCAGCGAAACAGGGTGCGTCCTTCATGCTCCAGAGATACCAATTCATGATGATGCCAAAGTACTGAGTCAGCAGCTAGAAGGTGACACGAGTCCACTTGAACACGCGCTTACAGATGGCGAGGATTTCGAGTTACTCCTCACTCTCTCCGCTGAGGACGCCACACAACTTGTTGCTGATCCTCCACCTGGGTTGCAGCCAGCAATTATTGGGGAGGTTACTGCAGAGCAGGGTTTGTTTTTGGAAGAGACCACAGGCAAACGACACCCGCTTTCACCCAAAGGCTTCGTTCATGTGTTCAGCAAATGATTCATCAAGGTTAGCCGTTACGATTCCTCATGAATCTGCTCTCTCTGGGATTGCTCGTCTTCTGGTAATGCATCTCCCATCACATGCATGTGTGGCTCTTCACGGTGATCTGGGAGCCGGCAAAACTACATTTGTCAAGAACATCGCCTCTGCCATAGGGATTGAGCATCGTAACATTGTTAGCCCGACATTTGGCCTCATCCATATACATGACGCACTCGCACTTGATGCACCCATTCGGCTTATCCATGCTGACTTTTACAGGCTCTCCGGGCTTGATGAACTTCGCGAAGTGGGCTGGGATGATGCCATCTCCGCGTGTTCGAGCACCCGTGTCTGGGCATTTGTTGAGTGGCCAGAGCGAATCGCTAACGCTTTACCCGAAGATCGCCTGCAGATATTCATTGATATCACGTCTGAGACAACACGCACCCTTCTATTCCGTTGTTCCGGCACTTCCTATCTCCCGTGCATGCACGCCCTACGGACATTTGTCACACACGAGGAATCCCAAACAAAACAGGTGTAGCCTGCATGCTTTGACCTGTCTTGTTGGGTCATGTACTGTATTTTTGACGTATAGAGATCAGTTGACGAACATCGTTCAAGGATGCTCCATGTATCATTCCTCCTCAGATCATTCCTCACGCATCTATCTTTTTGCTGGGAGTTGGCTTTTGTTTGCCTTGGCGATCAGCCTGCCCCACGCGTCCGCAGAATCACTGTTCAACGGACACACTTTTGCAGGATGGGAAGGTGACATTGACGGCGTATGGCGGATCGAAAATGGCGAGATTGTTGCCGGATCCCTCGAAACACGTCAAGAAAAGAATGACTTTCTATGCACGACAAAACGGTACAAGGACTTTGAGTTACGTCTCAAAATAAAACTCTTAGGACACGAGGGTTTCGTCAATTCGGGAATTCAATTTCGAAGTGAACGGGTGCCTGATAGTCATGAAGTTATTGGATATCAAGCAGACTTTGGAAAGGGGTACGATGGGGCTCTCTATGATGAATCTCGAAGAAAACGTTTTCTCGCACAGCCATCAGAAGACATCTTAAGAAAAGTTTCTCACCCCGGCACGTGGCATGAGTATCGCATTCGTGCTGAGGGGAATCATATTCAATTATGGGTGAATGGCATTCAAACCATTGACTATCGTGAATCTGAGGAGGATATTCCAAACCATGGCGTTATCGCACTCCAGATTCATGGAAACGCTGTATCCGAAGTACGATTCAAAGATATTGATATTGAGGTTTTCTGATGTCCAGGCCGTCAACGCGGTCTCACTTCTTCTCTGTATGCTGCGTCCTCATTGTTGAGATATGGTCATTTGTGCTTCGGAATTTGGGAATGAATTAGTATCAAGAAAGGTGGTGGCCGTGACTCTCCGCACTCCTCAAACAAACGTCCTGTGCTTTCTGATAGTCCTATCCTCCATGCTTTTCAATCGATGTGCCTATGGTGGGAAGACTTCACAACACCCCACCCATGCAAAAAATGTGATTTTTTTCCTTGTTGATGACCTTGGCTGGGCAGATTTGAGCTGTTATGGGAGTACGTTTCATGAAACTCCAGCAATCGATGCCCTTGCTCAAAGTGGCGTTCGTTTCACCCATGCATATGCAGCCTGCCCAGTTTGCTCACCGACACGGGCAAGCATTATTACTGGACGTCATCCCGTCCGTGTTGGAATCACTGATTGGATTCCAGGACAAAATATTGAATCAAAACCCATCAGCCGTTTCCTCCACATTCACGACAATGATCAACTCCCCCTCGATGAGATAACGTTTGCCGAGGTGCTCAAGAAGGAAAAGTACCAGACCTGTTTTGTAGGCAAGTGGCACCTTGGAGACAAAGGCTTCTTGCCCACAGATCAGGGGTACGATGTCAACTACGGTGGTTTTTCTCGTGGAAGTCCTCCTGGTGGCTACTATGCACCGTTTAGAAATCCTTATCTGCCAGACAAAACATCCGGAGAATATCTCACCTCACGCCTCACAGATGAGGCCATCCGTTTTATCAACAAGCGAGATCCCAACCGTCCGTTTCTCATGAGTTTTTGCTATTACAATGTGCATACACCGATCCAGGCTGATACTCGAAGCGTCGCATACTACCAACAAAAAACTACGTCGCTTAAGGGAGATACTCCAACAGAACGTGAACATGAGGGCCAGACACGTCTACGACAAGATAATCCAGACTATGCCTCAATGGTTGCCGCAGTCGATACAAGTATTGATCGCATGCTGAAGGCATTGGATGAACAAAACATTGCTCATGAAACAATAATTATTTTTTTCTCCGACAATGGTGGTCTCAGCACAAAAAAAACAGCTGGACCAACCTGCAATCTACCTCTTCGTGCGGGAAAAGGCTGGCTCTACGAAGGAGGCGTTCGAGAGCCACTCATCATTCGAGCGCCCGGCGTCAGTAAACCTGGACTCGTCGTCAATACTCCCGTCGTCAGCATGGATTTCTTTCCAACAATCCTCGAACTTTGTGATGTGTCACCGAAGACAACACCCACTCTTGATGGCAGATCAATCGTTGGACTGCTGCAAGGAGAAGAAGCAGCGACAGACAGAACTTTATACTGGCACTACCCTCACTATCATGGGTCAACGTGGACTCCAGGCGCCTCCATCCGAAGCGGTCGGTGGAAACTGATCGAGTTTTATCACCTTGAGAAAGTAGAACTCTATGACCTTCAGGCTGATCCCGGAGAACGGAAGAATCTCAGTGCGATCTACCCTCAACGCGTCCT
>JBDOMS010000557.1:0-2433 GCA_039831735.1 Pirellulales bacterium | reverse complement strand
AGCTATGACCTTACTTGTTACTTCATTACTGTGCCTAGCAATAAGCTTGAGCTCTGGGCATGGATGGAGAGTGATCGACTCTCAGACAGTGTTTTTCGTGAGTTTTATTCTGAACGGGATGTTGTGCATGAGGAACGAAGACTGCGCACAGATAGCACTCCAACAGGAAAGTTTCAGGAGCAGTTTAACTCAATGTTTTGGTCATCGTGTGGGTATTCATGGCCGGTGATCGGTTGGCCGAGTGATTTGAATAGCTACACCACTGAGCAAGCAGAAGAGTATTGGAATATTTATTACCGTCCAGAAAACTTATTCGGAATAGTTGTTGGTGACTTCGATCCAGCGGAGGCAAAAAAACTCATAAAAAGATACTTTACAAGGCTCACGCCAGGGAAACAAAGTCCTCCGCCTGTTGTCACGCTTGAAGTGGAGCAACTTGCTGAGCAGCGAATGAATGCAGAAGGAGATTTCCCCCCCTCAGTTGAAGTTCGTTATCACACTGTTCCGGCTGGCCACGTTGATAGTTATCCGCTGGATATTCTTGCTGAGATATTCAACGAACGGACTGGACGGCTCTATGCTGGGCTTGTCGAAGGTCGAGGTATTGCTGCCACTGCCAGAGCATCATCAGATACTCGAAAGTATGCTGGGCTGTTTTCATTCAGCGCCCAGACTCGAGGTGAGGCAACCCCTGAGCAACTTGAAGAAGCTTGGTATGAAGAATTAGTAAATATTCAGCAGAACGAGATTGCTGAAAGAGAGCTTCGGAAAGTGAAAAATCGAATCGCAGCGGATAACTACAGGCGTCTTGAAAACAATATGTCTCTGTTGATTCAATTAGCCTTTACAGAAGCGTTGCTTGATTGGAATGAAATTAATGAAGGACCGGCGAAGTACGAGGCTGTTACAGCTGCAGATATTCAACGAGTAGCGAACGAGTATTTTACTTCCACAAATCGAAGTGTCGCAATTTATCGTCGTCAGGAGGAGGGCAAATGAATTCCCGAGTCGCAGTCATTTTTCTGGCCATTGGTTCACTTGTCGTGCTGGCTGTGCTCACGCGGCAGGACGTTGAGAATAATCCTAAGAATGCGATTGCGAAAGACACGTCTCAAGGGATTGTTTCTATCCCTGATCGGCCGGAAAAAATTGCGTTTGAACCACTTTCATACGAACCACCTTCCGCTGAAACGTTTCGACGTCAACTTCAGGATGGTACTGTTGTGTTCCTCGCTCCCTCGCATGAGTTCCCATTAGTCAATGTTGTAATGACATTTAAGGGTGGAAGTTCGCGTGACCCGGTTGAGCTTCCTGGGCTGGCATCAATGACTGCTCGCCTGCTTCGGGAGGGAGGTGTTAAGAACATATCTCCCGCTGAGCTTGATGAAACACTCGATTTTTTGGCGACTGAGATCTCAGTCTCAGCGAGCGATACATTCACAACTGCAAGAATGAACTGTCTGAAACAGAATCTGGATGAAAGCCTTGATCTGTTTATGGCAATCCTGCGAACGCCGGCCTTTGATGAGGGGCGCCTCAAAACAACGAAAGCGAGGCTTATGGAATCACTCAAACAACGCAATGACAACGCGTCCTCAATTCTTGGCAGAGAGTGGAAGCAACTTCTTTATGGAACAGAGCATTTTGAGGGCTCACAGCCAACCGGAGAAAGTGTTGCGGCGATTAGCCAAGCACGGTTGGCAGAAATGCATCAACAGTTGTTTCATCCTGGAAATGCCATTATTGCAGTGTCGGGGGACTTTGATGAGCAAGACATGCTCTCACGTCTCGAAAAATTGTTGGAGGACTGGGAGCACGGCAAGAACGTCCCGGATCCTGTAGCTCCGTCAGTCACGCTCGAACCGGGCCTCTACCACGTTCACAAAGATATTCCTCAAGGCAAGGTCGTACTCGGCCTTCGCTCAATCACCCGTGACAATCCGGATTTGATTCCTTTTTTACTTCTTGATGAAATTCTCGGTGCTGGAGGATTTACAAGTCGACTGATGCAACAGGTTCGAAGCAATGAAGGATTGGCGTATTCAGTGCGGTCAACGGTAACTCCAAAAGTTTACTATCCAGGTGACTTTCGAGCGAGTTTTGAAAGTAAAAATGCAACAGTCGCTCTCGCAACCAAAATTGTTTTGAAAGAGATCAATAAAATCCGTGACGAGCCAGTCACAGAAGAGGAACTTGAGACAGCAAAGCAAAGCCTGATCGAAACATTTCCAAGGCAGTTCGAAAGCAAGTCCCGCATGCTACGAGTGTTCGTCAATGACGAGTGGACGGGTCGACCAAAAGACTTCTGGAAGACGTTTCGCGAAAAAGTAAAGTCGGTGAGTCGCGAAGATATTCAAAGAGTAGCTCAAAAATATCTTGATCCCGAGAAAATAGCCATTTTGGTCGTTGGCGATTGGGATAAAATCGCTCCTG
>JBDOMS010000005.1:0-2435 GCA_039831735.1 Pirellulales bacterium | reverse complement strand
GCCGTCTCGCCAAGACCAATGGCTCAGAAAAACTGCACATCCGTTTGCATTCTTCTCGTCTATTCACCCACACTACCTGTCATCCATGACATACTTATTGTCGCAATCGACTGAAAGAATCTCACTCATTCAATTGAAGTTTTTGTGTGTTCTAATCGTTTTTCTTTTCCAGACATCAACCGGAACCTTCGCCGCGTTCCATCGTCTTTACCCAGACGGATCGGCAAACGATACGGATTAGGGAAACAACGAAAATCGTACCGGCTCAGATCCGGAACACCAGAAACCTTCGCACCAACGGAAGGCGTTTCCTGCGGGTACGAGAACCGGTCGACCAAAAGGTTGCACGAACACAAAAAAACAGTCAAAGTAGGAGGTGTACGCTTGTTCACATAATGGTAGTGGCTGCCTAGCGGCGCCACCAATCGTGTTCGCGAGGGATTGTTGATGCTTGCCAGAATTCACACCTTTTCTCTGAGTGGCGTAGACGCCGCGCCGGTGGAAGTGGAGGTGGATGTTTCGAAAGGGGCCCTGCCTGCCACCGTTATTGTTGGGCTCCCAGATGCGGCGGTTCGTGAAAGCACGCATCGTGTGGCCCGGGCCATGGTCAACTGTGGCTTCAAGCGGCCCAACGATCGTATTGTCGTCAACCTCGCGCCAGCAGAACTTCCAAAACAGGCCGCAACGTTCGACCTTCCCATCAGTCTGGGCATACTTGCTGGAAGTGGTCAATTCACGGCACACCGTTTTGACGACTATGCGGTGGTGGGTGAGCTCTCCCTTGAAGGTTCTATCCGACCGGCTCGCGGCGCGCTGTCCATGGCAATTCAGGCAGCAAAACGCCAAATGGTTCGAGGACTCGTCGTACCCAGTGCAAGTGCGTCGGAAGCTGCCGTTGTCGAAGGCATAGAGATCATACCGGTATCAACGCTCCATGAAGCCGTTCAGTTCTTTGCAGGCGACGCAGACATACCACGAATGACCTATCGACCCAGCGAACACCAGAAACAGCATGAGTACGATGTGGACTTTGCTGATGTCCGTGGTCAGGAATATGCCAAACGCGCACTCTGCGTCGCTGCAGCTGGTGGACACAACATTGCCATGATTGGTCCGCCGGGTGGTGGAAAAACGATGCTCGCCAAACGCATTCCCACGATTCTTCCTCCCCTCACGACACCAGAAAGCATTGAAACCTCACAGATTTACAGTGCACTTGGACTGCTTGAACCAGGCACACCTCTCCTCGTCACCCGACCATTTCGAGCACCCCATCACACGATTACTCAGGCAGGTTTAATTGGTGGAAGATCTGTTCCTATGCCGGGTGAAGTCAGCCTTGCCCATCATGGCGTTCTTTTTCTTGATGAGCTTCCTGAGTTTCATCGTCGGACACTCGAAGTCCTTCGTCAGCCACTCGAAGATGGCCATGTCACCATCAGCAGAGCGCATGCGACAACTCGGTTTCCAGCCACCTTCATGCTTGTCAGCTCCTTAAATCCATGCCCATGCGGGTACCGAGGGGATCCGCGACGGGTGTGCCAGTGCTCGGCACCGCAGGTTGAAAGGTATCTCAATAAAATTTCAGGACCATTGATCGATCGCATTGATATCCATCTTGAGGTATCTGCGGTCCCCTTCAAAGAACTCTCTGACCAGCGTGGCGGCACCTCAAGCACAGAACTGAGATCTCAGGTGGTCAACGCGCGGCTTCGGCAGATAGACCGTTTTCACAAGGCTTGTTCAGATTGCACCCACCCTGCACCGTCATTGACCTGCAATGCCAATATGTCAAGCCGAGACGTTCGGGGCTTCTGCAGACCTGAGCCTGACGGGCTTGCTTTTCTTCAAACAGCCGTCTCAGAACTTGGATTGTCGGCCCGTGCACATGACAAGGTGCTTCGAGTCGCACGGACTATTGCTGATCTTGAAGACTCCGACACCATCGAATCTCAGCACATGAGCGAAGCGATAAGCTACCGGGTACTTGATCGCGGACTCATGGTCACATAACTGACCTAGGTATGTTCATCCATGGATAAATAATGACGAATACCATCGCGGCTGCCGCCTATCAACAAGACGACGCACCGCAACTCCACAGCCTGAACGGATTCAACGGACCACCTCTACACAACTCTCATACGTGACCTACCCGGCTTATTAGGAAAGGGTGCGCTCACGTTTGTATGAGGACATCACAATCCTCGCTGGTGTACAAAATGGATTCGTGGTACCTTTCCGTTGTGAGGAACATATCCCGATGACAGTTGTTTGAGGATTCTATGCCGGCTCAAAAAAGGGCAAAAAAGGCTTCGACTGCGAATTCGCGGAAAAAGTCCACTGCAAAAAAGACATCAACAAAGGAACCATCAACGGTCCCTTCAGGCTCAAAAAAAATCCTGCTCGTTGACGATGATTCGGAAATCATTGAT
>JBDOMS010000245.1:0-10663 GCA_039831735.1 Pirellulales bacterium | reverse complement strand
AGACATGACGAACCGCGACTTCGAAAACGGCCGTAAGATGTTCTCCGGGGCAGCCTGCTTCGCCTGTCACCGTTTTGGAGACGCCGGCGGCATCACCGGCCCCGACCTCACGACCGCCGGCCGCCGCTATTCGGCTCACGATTTGATCGATCAGGTGATCAACCCCAGCAAAGTCATCAACGACCAGTTCTCGGCGGTCATGGTCGTTACCGACGAGGGGCTCGTTCACAACGGCGTGGTCGTCAACCTGGGCGGGGACAGTCTCACACTGAACACCGACCTCACCGATCCCAACAAACGAGTGCGCATCGACCGCAATACGATCGATGAAATGCTCGTCTCCAAGACCTCCCCGATGCCAGCCGGATTGTTCAATCGCATGACGGAAAAGGAAATCCTTGATCTGGTTGCCTATCTGATCAGTGGGGCCAATCCGAATCACGAGTACTTCCAGAAATAGCAGGGCAACTCCATGTATAACCTTTCTCTTCATTAGACAGGATCCTGATTTATGACGAAGTTAATGGCCGGCAGGCAGAAAGTCTGAGTAAGGTTAAGCATCTTCATTTAGACGGCGTAAAATCACTGACTGGCGAACAGGTAAAAAGTCTCAGCAATGTTCAACATCTATACCTAAACGGTTTAACCATCCTCGCAAATGGACAGGCAGAAAGCCTGGCTCACGGTCGAGTTGATTTGCTTTCCTTAGATGGCCTGACTTCGATCACCGACCAGCAGGCAAGACATTTTGGCAATTCAAGTAAATACCTTGCACTGTTCTTCTGAGAAATAAGAGCAGGGCTCGAGCGATGGCCTAAGCTATTCCATAATCTTCGAGCTTCTTGCCAAACCGATCTAGCAGAACGCTTCCCTCTACATTGTGTAGTAGAGTGGCTTGGAAACTCAGAGCGGGTAGAGATGAAACACTACCTTCAGGTCACCGATAGACAGTTCTCAGAGGCTGCCGGGGTGGCGCAGGGGGTGGCACCAGCGCAAGTCATAGGTAATCAGGGCACATCAGAAAATTCGCCGACCCTAAAAAACAAGGCATTTCCCGTCATAGACCATCATGATCTGTCACAAGAAATGCCTGAGTGGGCGACGAGGGACTCGAACCCCCAACCCCCTCGGTGTAAACGAGGTGCTCTAACCAATTGAGCTAGTCGCCCTGCTGATTCGGTGGTGCCTTTGGTGGTACGACCGAACGTATTCCTAAGTCTACCAATTGCTTGGTGTCAACAGAAGCAGGGGCCCCGGTCATGAGATCACTTGCTTTTTGTGTCTTTGGAAACGCGATGACATCTCGAATATTATCAAGTCCCCCAAAAAGCATCACCCATCGATCAATCCCCAGTGCAATTCCTCCGTGTGGAGGTGCTCCGCTTTTCAGTGCATCCAATAGGAAACCAAAACGTTCCTGGGCCATTTCAGTAGAAATCCCGAGCAATTTCAGCACTTTTTCCTGAGTCGCACTGTCATGAATTCGAATCGTTCCACCGCCAGCCTCTGAGCCATTGATGATCAGGTCATACGCAATTGCTCGACAGCCTCCAGGGTTATTCTCCAGTTGATCCAGATCGGCTTCCCGTGGGGCTGTAAAAGGATGATGCATTGCGGCCCATTGGCCCGTTTCTGTGTCATGTGCAAACATTGGGAAGTCTACAACCCAAGAAAAATTCATGTCTCCTGGGCTATACAGTTCAAGCGTGTCACCGAGCCACTTTCTGAGGGTGTGCAAAGCTTTACAACTCACTTCAAAGGAATCAGCCACAATAAGCACCAGATCTCCTGGTTGTGTGCCAAGTGCCTGTTGGAGATTCGCTGCGATTGCTACAAGGTTCTTTGCAACAGGACCAGTAAAACTTCCTTCCTCTTCAACCTTGAGCCAGACCAAGCCTTTTGCACCAGCTTCTATGGCGAGGTTGGTCAAATTATCGAGGTCCTTTCGTGAGAACTTTGATGCAGCATCCTTGACGCATAATCCACGCACTCGTCCACCAGATTTTAGTGCCTGTTGGAATACTCGAAACTCACTATCAGCCGCTATCGCAGTCAGGTCGGTGATCTCAAGGCCAAAGCGAAGATCTGGGGCATCATGTCCAAATCGTTCCATGCACTCATCCCATGTGAGTCGAGGCAGGGGGGTTGATATCTCAAGGCCAAGAATCTCTTTAGCCGTACGACGAACAAGTCCTTCGATAACTTCCATGACATCATCAGCTGTAACGAAAGACATCTCAACATCAAGTTGAGTAAACTCTGGTTGGCGGTCAGCTCGCAAATCCTCATCACGGAAGCATTTTGCAACCTGCACATACCGATCAAACCCTGAAATCATCAACAGTTGCTTATACAGTTGAGGCGATTGAGGTAAGGCAAAAAAAGCACCATGATCAAGCCTACTTGGAACCAGGTAGTCACGGGCACCTTCGGGTGTGCTTCGACCAAGCATGGGAGTCTCAATATCAATGAAACCAAGTTCATCGAAGTGGTCACGCATGATTTTTACCATGCGGCTCCGAAGTAACATGTTTTCCTGCATGGCGGGGCGGCGGAGATCAATCCATCGATTTTCTAATCGAACCTCTTCACCCGGGAGTTCCAGCGCATTGGGGTGGAAGACAGGTGTTTCTGCTTCATTCAGTATTTCCAGAGATTCAATCGATACTTCAATTGATCCTGTGGCAAGTTTGAGATTCGCCGTGCCTTGCGGTCGCATGCCGACAATACCAGAAATTCGAATTACCCACTCAGGACGCACGGACCGTGCTACTTGAATCACTTCTGCCGAACTTGCCGCTCCGGCAACAACTTGTGTCCGTCCATGTCGATCACGAAGATCAATAAAGATGACCCCTTTGTGGTCACGAACTCGATCAACCCATCCGCATAGATGAACCGACTCTCCAAGATGTTCAGGACGTAATTCGCCGCAAGTATGAGATCTGAGCAAAGTGTGAACCTTCTTATCTCACTGCTGGCTGAGGAGGTTGTTGGGCATGATTGGCACCAAACGTAAATTCGAGTTGTGGGTTAACTTCCTGGCCTTCGGATAATTCTCGAAACATCAAACTAGGCTGAATGTCTCGGTTGTTTTGATACTTATCACTGGAGTACTCAGTGATGTCACCAACGATCTCATGAAAGAACATCTGACAAATAGGTACTCCGGGATACACCTTGACGGGTTGAACCGCAAACATCTCCAGTGTCCAGTAGCCACAAAAACCAACATCGCCAAAACCAGCAGTTACATGAACAAAGAGCCCCAGGCGACCTATCGAACTTCTTCCTTCGATCATCGGAACAAGATTATGTGTCTCTGTCCTCTCCATCGTACGACCCAGGTAGAGTTGGTTTGGGGTGAGCACGAGGCCATCCTCCGGAATCGTCACTCGTGTCACTCTGTTACTTTTCCGCATGTCAAGTACGACTTCTTCGTAGATCAATACTTCATCATGCAAAGAAAGGTTGTAGCTATTGGGATTGAGATTCTTTTCATCAAAGGGATCAATGATAATGTTCTGGCCAAGATGGGATTGTATTTCATTCCCTGAGAGGATCATCGGTGGACTCCTTCAGCGGATGTGATGGGGGCCAAACGGACACTCAGACTAGTGTAATGTTTCCTGTCGTTCCTTCCCATGCCCACCGTCAGCATTTTGATTTCAACGCTCTTTTTTGATCACACCACTTCGTGGACAGAGATCCAAGAGCATGCACGTCTGGCAGGCTGGGCGTCGGGCCGAACAAATTGACCGTCCAAGTTCGATCAATAAGTGGCTGTATTTGATCCAGTCTTCTGGAGGCAGCACCTTCATGAGGTCTCTTTCAGCCTGTACGGCGTCCATGTGCTTTGTAAGGCCGAGACGGCGGGAAATACGGCCAACATGGGTATCTACCACTACTCCCTCGGCCTGTCCAAATCCGCTTCCTAGGACAACGTTGGCCGTTTTTCGACCGACACCGGGCAATGCGACTAATTCTGATAGTTGCCGAGGTACCTTGCCTGAATGTCGCTCCACAAGCGCCCGGGAGCATCCCAGAATATTTTTGGCCTTGGACCTGAAAAAGCCTGTGGTCCGAATGACACTTTCAATTTGCGGCTGGGTCGCTCGGGCCATCTTTTCAGGCGTTGGCCAGCGACCAAACAGGGTTGGCGTTACCATATTAACTCGTTTATCCGTGCATTGAGCAGAGAGAATGGTCGAAATAATGAGTTCAAATGGATTCCTAAAGTTGAGGGAACACGTTGCTGCCGGAAAGGCCAAAGCCAATGTTTTTACGATGGATTTAGCCCTCTTTTTCTTTGCCATCACGGTTTCCCTGCGAGGAATACGCACAGGAGGCAGCCCGTGGCCATTTGTGTTGTTCGGCTGAGTGCTAGGATTCATATGTCGGTAAGGAAGAAGAGACTTTTGGAGAGAAGCTTGTGGAAGACGCTGCAACAACGGATTACGACCCATTGTATCTCAAAGGAATAGCGACTTTTAATCAGTGCGACTATTTTGAAAGTCATGAACTCTGGGAAGAATTATGGACAGAGTATCGTGGTCCGTCGAGAAAGTTTTATCAGGGCCTCATTCAGGCTGCTGTTGCACTCTATCATTTCGGGAATGGTAACATTCGTGGGGCGAGGAAACTTCACATTAGTGCCCGTGCATATTTAGAGCCGTATAAGCCCAAGCATCTCGGTCTTGATCTTATGAACTTCATCGCTGCATTCGACGCGTGTTTGGCGGAGGTTGCCAATAGCACCGAGGAGTATCCGGAGATTGAGCTTGATCCAGAACTTCTCCCAGAAATCCACCTTGATCCACCCCCTGCTTCAGCGTGACTTATGTTTGATGAACCATTAGCGTTTTCTCCAGATCAGTTTTCGGGAACAGCAAGAGTCTTTCCGATCCCGAATCTGGTGATGTTTCCACATGTCATGCAGGCGCTGCATGTTTTTGAACCACGATACAAAGCGCTTCTTGAGGAGTCCGTTGAGGACGACAGAATGATGGCGTTGGCAGTACATGATGGTGGCCCTGGTCAACATGAGGAAGATCGTCCTTTACTTAATCGCACATCTTGTCTGTGTCGGGTGGCAACCCATCAGCAAACCTCAGAGGGCACGTATAATGTTCTCCTTCTTGGTGTATGTCGTCTCCGCCTTCTTGACGAGTTGCCGCCGGATCGCCCTTTTCGAGTTTTCGAGGCGGAGGTTATAGATGAGCGGGAACCAGAACAATCAGAGCAAGCAGTAGCATCCGAGTTGCAGAAAAAACTGTTGTCTGCCTTCAAACGCTCAATGCCCAAGATGCCAGAAGCGTATGATCAACTTGATCAACTTCTTGGCAATCAGATTACTTTGGGCATGCTGGCCGATATCGTCTCGTATACCCTTGATTTAGGGGTTGAGTGGAAAATGCGGCTGTTGGGTGAATGTGACGTTCTTCGCAGAACAAGTATTCTTCTTGAAGCGATGGCGGGTCGTTCTGTAGGAGGAAATCACCGTCCATTTCCCCCGCTATTCTCAAACAATTAGAATAGGGGAATGTCAAAGTCTGAAACACTGCCATTGAATACTGCTTCTCATCACGTTGGGTGTGGGGATCATGATGAAACGTCTTCTTGTGATAGGAGCATAGGTATTGATCACCCCCGAATTGAAAAAGCCGTAAGAGAAATTCTTCGTGCTGTTGGCGAGGATCCCGATCGTGAGGGCTTGCTTGAGACGCCATCAAGAGTTGCGAGGATGTATGCAGAGATGTTCAGTGGTCTGTCTCAGGATCCGAAGGAACATCTCAAAAAAGCATTCACTGAAAAATATGATGAGATTGTTCTTGTTCGTGACATTGCATTCAACAGCGTGTGTGAACACCACCTGCTTCCCTTCATGGGCCATGTTCACATCGGTTATCTTCCTGATGGACGGGTCCTTGGGCTAAGTAAGTTGGCTCGAGTTGTTGAAGTCCTGTCGCATCGACCTCAGGTACAGGAAAGAATGACTGAGCAGATAGCCGATCTTCTAGAAAACGATCTTGGCGCAAAAGGTGTTGCAGTTGTTGTTGAGGCGACTCACACCTGCATGACGATCAGAGGGGTGCGAAAGCCTTCAAGCGAATGTGTCACCTCTGCAATGAAGGGGCTTTTTCGATCAAATGTTTCAAGCCGCGCAGAAGTACTATCACTTATTTATGGAAGGCGACCTTCTTGATGGCGTGGTTTCCTGCATGATACTTCTTGTTGATTTTCTATGTAGATTTGGATTTGGTCTAGCGGCGGGTCTAAGTGCAACACCATCACGGCTCGTGCCTTCCGGCTTTTTTCGTATAAATCTTTTTGTGATAATGGGAGTGGCGTTCTTTGCTACGCTTCTAGCAACGTCTGGAGTGTCTGCCCTCGTTGCCTGGCTGACCGGAGGAGCATCTTTTGTAGCATGGATTGGGAGTGCGGCCTGGTTGGCTCGACGTGATCGTCCCGGAATGACCGCTTGTGTGCTCAGTGGGGTGTTGCTGGCTGTGGCTGTGGGTGTCATCGGTTCTTTGGGGACACCCGCAGGAACTGAAGTGAGTATTGGAACGTCAGTGTGGCCATTCCTTTCAGCGTTACTCTCAGGGTTAGTGGTCGGACTGACAGTGCATGCGATGCTTTTGGGGCACTGGTATCTCAATGCGCCTGGCATGGAAATTAGTGTACTCAGGCGAATGATTGACTTCGCATTATTTGGCTGGGCCGCTCAATTTGTATGTGTCGTGATTGAGATGGAGCCGCAGTTTGAATCGATTGCAGTTGCGGATCGTGCGATTCTCGCAATCGTTTCACTGCGATTTCTGGCAGGCCTGATTGGCTTGCCTGTTCTTCTTTGGATGAGCCGGAAGACACTTGATATACCGAATACTCAAAGTGCAACCGGTATTCTATACGTTGCCTGCCTTGCTGCCATCACGGGTGAAATAGCTGGTCAGTTGATGCACTCTTTGTAGGTGACAAGAGTTATTGAATTACAGTACGAATGTCCAGAAGGTGCAATTGCCGCCCCCCGGAATGCGGACTGTCAATGACAACAAAGTGTCCGTCGTTACTTGAACGAGGATGGGTATCGCATCGCCACTCTCCTGAGTATTCAGAAGGAGCAGGAAAGTGACCCAAAGTTATTTTTTTTTGTGATGGTCGATGGTAGAGATAGACTGTTTGACGTCTCCCGTTCCGACTGGGGTACGTGTCATTGAGTATCCAGTCTTGATATGGGGCGGGCAGATTGGTGTTATGGCCATTTGCAGTCATGACACCTGATCCAACCGGAACCACTTGATGAGTGCGGTCGGTCATTTGATAAAAGCCTGCATGATTGTCTGCCGGTTTTGTCCACATTGTGACACGAGTTGCATCATCCCAGATAAAGTGGGACGTATGTCCTGATGGGTCAAGTACAAAGAGATCAGATCCGTCGACATTGGCAGAGAGCATTCTTGTCACAAAACCTCCTTCAAAACGGAGTGTCTGTGGATGGAACACAGGTCGATAACGGTGAAGAAAGACAAAACGATCTCCAGTAGGATTGATAAGGATGTGATTGAAGTAATGCCAGGCCGATGTATGCCTTTTGCCATCAGGCCATGGGATCGCCGCTACCTGTGCCAGGGAAAGAATCAGCTGTATTTCACCAGTCGCGAAATCGATCTTCCAGATACCAGATGAGTCTGGCGCACGATCATTAACATAGGGATCAGCGAATCCGCTGTAGCCATACCCGGGGCGAAGATTATTGATGCGTCGAAAATCTGCAGACAGTCCAAACGAGCCATCTGGAGCCACTGTGTAAATGGGCATGGGAAGTGTCTTTTGGTGTCCTGTTTCCACATTGAGGAGACGGGCGATTAAGCGATCGCCGTCACGGTCGTTCCAGAGAACTTTTTTCCCGGTCGTGCCCACCCATTGAAGCATGCAGCCCTGTTGCCAGCCCCAGGCGCGTGATGTTCCAAGAGGAACCCATGTATCATTGTGTTTTAGATCAACGTATCCAACTTCAATAGCATCGTTGGGTGTTGGTGAACGCCCTTCAAAACTGACTCGGTTGCTCAAAACACAGGTGTTTGTGGGGTCAAATTCTCGTTTGTCGTAATACCCGAACCAGTGGAAATTCGGAGGGGATGTTATTTGTCGACATGGAACAAATGTTTCAAGTGCGTGTGTTGCGTCCGCATGAGTAATGCTGTGGTGAGCGCAGGACAGGGTGACTGACATAGCAGATGTTTTTAAGAACGAACGTCGTGAAATGATTGACATGGCAGGTGCATCCTCATGGCGGATCAATCCTTGGGGATGAAAAAGTCAAAACATCCTCAGGTTCATGATGGCATGCCTTTGGTAAACGTGTCAGTAGGCATGGTTGAAAATCATCTAATTTTCGTGTGGCTTCGTCGGGCGTGTTCTGCCAGCTGCAATGACATCTGCTAGACGGGCTGTGAGCTCCTGCAGTTTTTGAGGAAATTGGGCGGAGAGATCATGTTTTTCCTCAGGATCACTATTTAGATCAAAAAGTTGATACTGTGGAACCTTCGTATTTGTGAGTGTGTTCTCCACAATAAGATTACGTGCCTGCTTGCGGTCATGGCGAACAAGCTTCCAGTTTCCAGCTCGGAGACCATAGCTTCCAGATTGGCCATTATCCTGTTGAATCAAGTGGTCTCTGCCGTGTGCATTCTTGTGACCCAATAAAGCCCCTAGGACATTCAGGCTGTCGAGACATGCGTCCTCAGGAATGGGCTGTTTCACAAGGCTCGCGAGGCTGGTAGCAAGATCGATGGTGCACACTATTTCGTCCGATACCCCAGGGCTGATGGTGCCGGGCCAGCATGTAATGAATGGTGTTCGAGTGCCTCCTTCGTACACACTGTATTTCCCGCCCGAGTACGGCCCACCTGCTCGGTGGAGTCCATTTTTTTCGATCGCATCGTCTTTGTAGCCATCATCAAGTACTGGGCCATTATCACTGCAGAAAACAATGAGTGTCTTTTCCGATAAACCTTCAGCAGCAATAGTCTTGGTGATTTCTCCCACGCACCAATCAAGTTCTACAATAGCATCGCCTCGCGGGCCTAGTTTTGATTTTCCTTGAAACCGTTCATGGACAATGCGAGGCACATGGCACTCATGGGCTGCAAAGAAAAGAAAAAAAGGATTGCTGTGGTTCTGCTGTTCGCGAATGAAAGCTTTGCTTTGTTCGACCCACGTATCTGCAAGATCCTCATCCCGAAAACGCGCAGCGTTTCCCCCTGTGTAAAAGCCGATTCGACTGATCCCGTTGTGAATGGTTGCATTGTGGCCATGTGACCAATCCATTTTGAGTGAATCGCGATGTGTGATGCCAGTAGGATGATCTGGAGAAGGCTTTTTTTTGCCAACCCACAAGGGGTCTGCTGGATCAAGATTCTTTACACGATGATCTTCAACAAAAACTTGAGGGACGCGATCATTTGTCGTTGGCAATAGAAAGCAGTGGTCAAAGCCGATTTCAAGAGGGCCAGGTTTGAGAATACCGTTCCAGTTCGGCCCAGTATCATCACCTAAACCAAGGTGCCATTTGCCAATGACTTGTGTTGTATAGCCTGCCTTTTTGAGCAGCGATGCGATTGTTGGGGTCGAGGGTTGGATAATAGCAGGTGAGTTTGGTGGAGCGATACCGGTCCCTTTTTTTCGAAACGCGTATGTTCCTGTGAGAAAGGAGTATCGAGTTGGTGTGCATGTCGAGGCAGAACAATAGCCACTTGTAAAACGTTGTCCACGCGCAGCAAGATCATCGATGTGGGGTGTTTCAATGGTCTTGGCTCCATTGCAGGACACATCACCATAACCAACATCATCTCCCATGATAACAATAATATTTGGGTGATCTGTTGTTGAAGCACCGTGGCTTGAAGAAAGAAACGAATACATTGCGACGGTACAAAGAACTAGAGCCACCGCGCAACGATGAGCATGTAGAAACGCTCCAGATAACGTTTTGCCAGAAAAACCTTCTCGGCTCATGAGCCTAGTCATAGGGAATCCTTGTCGAAGAGAACTGTCTGTAGTCAAAAATTTTGCATCGTAACGTGAAGATGTAGTGTATCGTTTTTAGTATACATAGAGAATCTTTTGCAAACGCATATCGCCACGTGTTGTATCGCGATGATTATGTGCTTTTTGGTGGGCCCAGGCATGTTTTGTGCTCAATAACTGCGATGCCAGATACGTGATAGAATATTGGAGGAGAAAGTAGACGAATGCAGATTACCTATGCTTGTCCGCACTGTGGAACGACTGATAGATATCATGGGGTAGAAAAACTTAAGGATTTAGTCTGTCAGTCATGTGGTGATTCTTTGCCTATTCCGCATGATGCTTTTGGAATACATAGTCCTGAAGATGCTTCTGCCATGCGACTTCGACGGTGCCTGGTGTGTCCGAGTACAGAGCTTTTCCGAAGGAAAGACTTTCCACAACGTGTCGGGGTTGCCATTGTTATCGTTGGTCTTCTTGCAAGTTGTATTGCATGGGGCATGCGAGAACTTGTTCTGACATTTGCAATTCTCTTTAGCACAGCATTACTTGATGTCTTTCTTTATTTCGTCATGCCAGAATGCCTTACCTGTTATCGATGTGGTTCTCGTTATACGGGTAAGGAAGTACT
>JBDOMS010000321.1:0-2448 GCA_039831735.1 Pirellulales bacterium | reverse complement strand
CTTTATTGGCAGCATCGTTGAGCAAGCGATGGACTTCCTCGTCAATGATCTGGGCTGTCCGTTCAGAAAACTCACGTTGTTCGTAGACATCCCTGCCAAGAAATGGATGTTCATTCGATGAGGCACATGCAACCGGTCCAACCTTGTCGCTCATGCCCCAGTGGGCCACCATTTTTCTGGCGATCCGTGTTGCCTGCACAAGATCATTTTCAGCACCGGCAGAGTATTCACCGAAGACCAGTTTCTCAGCGGCACGACCAGCAAGGATAAAGACGAGTCGATTCAGAAGGTCGGATTCACCAATATTCATCCGGTCCTCTTCTGGAACCAGTTGTGTCACACCAAGGGCGCGTCCACGGGGAATGATGGTGACCTTATGCAGTTTGTCGACACCAGGGAGAAGCCAGGCTCCAAGTGCATGGCCGGCTTCATGGTAGGCAGTCATTTTCTTTTCAATGCCAGACAACACCTCTTCTCGCTTTGGTCCCATGAGGACTTTGTCTCGGGCATAATCAAAGTCAGAGGAATCAACAGCGGCTTTATCGTGACGGGTTGCCCAGAGCGCTGCTTCATTGACCAGATTTCGGACGTCAGCCCCGGTCAGTCCAACCGTGGCGTCAGCAAGTCGCTCAAGATCAACATCGTCAGCGAGTGGGACATTTTTTGTGTGCACTTCAAACAACGCGCGGCGCGCCTTCTGATTTGGTCGATCGACGGTGACATGCCGGTCAAAACGGCCGGGACGCAAGAGTGCTGGATCAAGCACATCGGGCCGATTGGTTGCTGCCAGAACAATCACTGATTCTGATGGACTAAAGCCATCCATTTCGGAAAGAATCTGATTCAACGTCTGCTCGCGTTCATCATGACCTCCACCAAGCCCTGCGCCTCGGACTCGGCCAACAGCATCAATTTCATCAATAAAGAGGATGGCTGGCGACTGATCTTTTGCTGTTTTGAAGAGATCTCGTACTCGCGAGGCTCCAACGCCAACAAACATCTGGATGAATTCAGATCCGGAGATGGAAAAAAATGGCACACCGGCCTCGCCAGCAACAGCACGGGCCAGCAATGTCTTTCCCGTACCAGGAGGTCCCATGAGCAGAACACCCTTTGGAACACGACCACCTAGTCGTTCAAATTTTTTGGGATCTTTCAGGAATTCAACAATCTCTTCCAGATCTTTCTTCACCTGTTCCAAGCCAGCAACATCTTCGAAGGTGACCTGTTTGTCATCGGCGTTGAATCGCTTCGCGGGTGACTTACTAAAGCCACCCAGGAACCCGCCACCAAGTGGATCTCTGGCTCGGCGCAGCGTGAGCCAGAAACCAGCCATGAGCAGCAGCGGTACTAGCAGATACATCCCAAGCAGGAAGCCCGTGCCATCTGTCGGCTGACGAACGTTGGTCTGAACATTGTTCTTCAGAAGAAGCGGTCCGAGTTCTTTGGCCAGATAATCTGATAGTTCGAGTGAAAATTCCTTCGAGGCCGTTTCATCCCCATCAGGATCTTTCTTGAACTCTCCCTGCAGCGTATTTCCAGTGATCGTGACTTTCTCAATGTTTCCGGTTTCTACCTGTCGCACAAACTGGTCATAGCTCAATGTGGCTCCGCCACCGGTTTGTTCACGAGCAAGCATGGTCACAAGGGCCAGACCTGCCAGAATCAGCATGATGATCACGGGCATACTGAGTGGACGACCGGAATTTGGCTTTTGGTTCGAACTTTGTGGAACAGGATCCTTTTCCATGAGTCACTTTCAGCAGTCAAGCGCAAGCAGGGCAGGGGGCAACGACGAGGTCTGACATTCAGAAACCTTATTTAGTGTAGTGTATGTCCTCGTGACTGGAATGTCTGTGAATGCAGGGCGCGATGAACGATATTTCTGGACAGAAGCGTGGTGTGGTGGCGGTCGCCCGTCGAAATGATCATTTTCTGGCAATCAGGCGAGGAAAGACAATTCGGGCAGGAGGGATGGTGTGTTTCCCCGGTGGGCATATCGAGCCGGGTGAAGAAGAACATGAGGCAATTGTTCGGGAGTGTTTTGAGGAATTGGCTGTTCACGTCGAGGCTAGAAAGTGTGTCTGGCGAAGTGTGACTGCATGGGGAACGTCACTTGCCTGGTGGGCTGTCAATCTTGCCGATGATGCAGAACTCGTTCCTCATCCGATTGAGGTTGATGCCATTCTCTGGCGGACGGCATCAGAACTGATGGCTGAGCCGGATCTTCTGGAAGGCAATCGTACGTTTCTCGAAGCTGTGCTCCGTGGGGATATTCATACCTAGGTTTCTATATTAGGAGGTGTCTATATATAGACATGACGTATAGAGATCACTCTATGGTCTGCTGGTTGTAGCACGCAGGACCGGTGCATTATTTCAGGATGATGCCCTTGGGTTCCTGAGGTGGTGGAAGCATTGGTGGGTGCGCATCGCTTTGTATGAGTT
>JBDOMS010000349.1:0-2448 GCA_039831735.1 Pirellulales bacterium | reverse complement strand
ACGGTTTTCCTCTTGATACCGTCGAGATTGTACATGCGGATGCTGCAACGTACCCACCTCTCATTCAAGAGGCAGTATCAGTGATGGAAGGTATTGGCGATTCTGAACTACTAAACAATGAATTACCTGTGACATTCTCCGAAGGACTACCTATTCGGGAATCAAAACCTGCAAGGGCGTTGGAGGCATGGCTGAACTGGAGGGAAGAGCAACATCCGCAATGGCGACTTCTTCGAATGGTTCGGGATGGCTTACTCGATTGGGAAAAAAGTCTTCAGCGGTTTGCAACTGAAAGCGTTCACAAAAATGAGCGTCAGGATGTGATGCCCAATAGCGAGGAGATGCAATATGTCTCATCATCAAGCTTGTTGTTCGAGTTGCGTAGACTGAATCTTGGTTTCGAATTATCGGATGCTTTGGAAAAAGTAAAAACAGCAAGAGGTATCGTACAACAGTCCTCTTTGACCACATTTCGAAAAACTGCACGGGATTCAGGGGAATCAGAAGAGTTTGATGAAGGCTATGCAATTCAACAGAAACACCAGCGTCTTGCGTCGCTTAGAGTGTTGGAGTCGCTCCTCAACTGCCTTCTATCTGTCGAAGGTAATGCAACTGCAACCGCTTTTGAAATTATTGCTCAGTCAAGACTATTTCTCGAAACTCTCGCGTCGTCTCAGAGTCAGTTTGACAATAATTCTAAGAATCGCTTGCTTGCTGAGCTGAGTGATCTGGAAATATGGCTCAAGAGACATCCCATTGCTGATTCAAATGAAATATTTGAATCTCTCAGGAAACTGGTTGATTCACTTGTGGTCATGGGAAGTGGACCTCGTCCTGGTTGTTTGCATGTTGCTCCGATTGCAACGGGGGGTCACTCAGGTCGTCTTCATACCTTCGTTGTTGGTTTGGATGAAAAAAGATTTCCTGGGCCAGGGAATACGGATCCAATCTTGAGTGACACAGATCGAAGAATACTTGATAGTTCACTTGAAACGAAAAACGATTCAGTCAATCGTGCGGTGCAGGATTTTGAACATCTGTTGGCTCGCCTTCGAGGTGATATCTATCTTTCTTACTCGTGTCACGATCTTGTTCAGCAAACTGAGGTATTTCCAAGCCCAGTTTTGATCGATGTTTTTCGGGAAACTACGGGAAGACCAAACGCAACCCTCGCAGATTTTCTTGATCATCTTGCGACTGATACCGAGTCATTTGTTCCAAAGAATGCACAAGAAGCTCTTAATGAAGCAGAGAGGTCGTTGACCGAGCTTGGAGAGAATCCCACGATGCAGTCAGTGGGACGGGCAGTGGCTTGCCATAGCACGGCATTAGAACAAGGTTGGAAAGCAGAGGAGGCGAGGCGATCAAATTGCTTTACGCCATGGGATGGATATCTGGAAAACACTCATCCGTCTTTGATTCCAACACATTCTGAGGCACGTGTGGCATCAGCTCATAGCCTTGAAACGTTGGGCGCATGTCCAAGACGTTATTTCTTCAAGTATGGATTGGACATCAAGCCACTCAAAATATTTGAACCAGAGGAGGATCGCTGGCTTGATGACATGGAGCAAGGAAGTATTCTTCATGCAGTCTTGGAGCGGTTTATGTCACGCTTCCTGTTCTCAGGTTCCGGGACAGTAGCCGATTCGCTGTACCCGACGTTTCAGGATCATGAAGAAGATCTCCTTTTCATGCTTGACGATGTTCTTGAAGGAAAGCGATTAGAGAAACCAACTACAGATGAGGCTGCTGTTGTGGCAGCCCGACGCGAGTTGGCAGATACTCTGCGAACCTTTTTGAAGGCAGAAGAGGAATACTGCAGGCAGACAGGTGCTCGCCCTGTTGCACTTGAGGCATCCATCGGTTTTCAAAGGGAAGAAAAGCAAACGATTTTTGATACCGTCACTCCCGTAAGTGTGCCTCTCAAGGGAAGTCGCTCTGTTCAATTACGGGGTTTTGTTGATCGAATTGACATTCAAGCAGATGAGGGAGCGGAGCATCATACGTACTCCATTATTGATTATAAAAAAGGTCGATCGACTCGTTTTAAGACAACTGGAAAAGATGAGTTTGCTGTGTTTGGCAAGGGGCGTCGCCTTCAGCACGGCCTGTATGTTCTCATGGTTCAACACGTGGCTCAAACAACAATGGGTGCTGGTAGTCGGGTTACTCGATTTTCATATTTGTTTCCTGGTGAACACGCATGCGGTGAGCGAGTTGAATGGACTGCTGAAGAACTCACTGGTCTCACAGAGATACTTGTGAGACTTTGTGATATAGCAAGTTCGGGGGTCTTTTTACCCACGACATCTGCAGAAGATTGTCAGTTTTGTGAATTTCTGGATGTGTGTGGGGATGCTAAAAAAACGGTTGCTATGTCACAACGTAAGCTGCTTCATGATGACAAGCACTATGGGGAAAATCATCAAACACTCACTGATTTAT
>JBDOMS010000310.1:0-10702 GCA_039831735.1 Pirellulales bacterium | reverse complement strand
CCGTCGAGAAACTGAGGATCTCGCTGCCAAACTATCCCACGCTGGCATTCTTGCTCAACCATATCATGCTGGCCTTGATGCTGCAGAACGTCATGCAACGCAGGAAGCATTTTCTCAGGAAAAAATTGATGTTGTTGTGGCGACTGTTGCCTTTGGCATGGGTATTGATCGATCAAATGTTCGCCTTGTGCTTCATACGTCATTACCCAAAAGCTTAGAAGCCTATCAACAAGAGACAGGGCGTGCCGGTCGCGATGGACTTGCTGCTGAATGTGTACTCCTTTATTCATCAGCCGATGTATTTAGTTGGGAGTCTCTTATTCGGAGAAGTTTTGCAGAAACCGAGATGACTAAAGATCAAGTACATGAACTTCTCGACGCGACGATTCAACACTTACATGCGATTCGAAGGTATGCTCAAGGAGCCTGCTGTCGTCATGCGACTCTATCAGAGTATTTTGGACAGCCGTATGGGAATACCAACTGTAGCGCTTGTGATATTTGTCTTGATGAAACAGAAAATCTTCCAAATTCCACTACGATTGCTCAAAAGATTATTTCATGTGTAGCAAGGGTAGAACAACGGTTTGGTGTACGACATATTTGTGAAGTTCTTCGGGGAGCACAAACCACTGGGATCATTCGTCATAACCATGACCAGTTATCTACATATGGCCTCCTCTCAGAATTAGATCAACGCACTACTGAAAACCTTATGCACCAGCTTCTCGACCAAGAATTAGTTCAGCGAAGTAGTGGTGACCGTCCGGTTATCACGCTCAACACGAAGTCATGGGAAGTTCTAAGGGGTGAACGGGAAGTAATACTCCTCCAACCGAGTTCTATTAAGACCAAAGCATTCAAAAAAGCTGCCGATGATTGGCAAGGGGTTGATCGTGAGTTATTTGAAAGACTACGTGTCTGGCGACGCAAGATTGCACTCTCACGCAACAAGCCAGCATGGACAATTTTTGATGACAAATCACTTCGATCGATCGCCAGAGAAAAACCTACGAATCCTGCTGAATTATTGAAATGCAAAGGGATTGGTGAAAAACGGCTCGCTGACTTCGGTGTTGTAATCCTTGATATTGTGAATACGAAAGACTCACCATAGCTCAATGTCGGCTCACGTATTATGACTGAGTGACGGCATTCAAATTATTTCTGATTGTCTCAGATGCCCTTGCTCCATCACCCAAGCTCGTGACTTAGAAAAAAGAGAATGGTCATGCTGGGCAACAATGACATTACTAATACCTCTCCTCGTGAATGATGAGATAACTTCAGCAAGTTGGTGTACTCTTGACTGAGACAAACATTTCCACGGTTCATCAAGCAACAACAATCGAGGGCGACTCACAAATGCCCGAGCTATCGCGAGTATCTGCTGCTCTTCACCTGCAAGCTCTGTAACTCTAGAGTGCATTCGAGCCCCGAGCGAGGGAAACAACTCACACATCTCCGCAATATCACGACGCAATTGCCAGCGATCACGCTGGGTATAACCTCCCAGCTCCATGTTCTCCTTCACGCTCATGCGTGAGAATAGACTTCGCTTTTCAGGACAAAATCCAATACCCAATCTGATAATCTCATGAGGCCTGAGGCCAGACAGTGCTCGGCGACGATAATAAATGTCACCAGACTGGATCGGAACAACACCAAGAATTGCAAGTATAAGTGACGTCTTGCCAACACCACTTTTGCCATTAATAAGTACTGATTCTCCCTCTTCAACCTGAAACGAAGCGTCAATAACCTTTGGGACTGGCCCAAAAGAAACATTCACTCGATTTACGACAAGCAACGGCATCCGATTCTCCCTAAAGCAAACTTGTTGCAGTGCGTTTACTTGATCGCAAGGAATGACGAACATCGGATGGAGCCCCCTCAGCTACTTTCACTCCACGATCCAGCACAACTGCTTTGTCACAAATATCACTCCGGAAACTAAAACTATCACTTGTCATCAGTAAGGTAACTCCTCGATTCTTAATGCTATGCAGTAGGTCCATAACAATGGCAACACCTTTTTTATCGAGACCAGCTACCGGCTCATCCAGTAAAATAAAATTTGCACCAGTGGCTAACGCCCGCGCAATTTCCAAACGTCTGCGATCAAGAAGAGTTGCGTCACAAGCCAAGTTGCACGCCATCGAATCTAAACCCACAAAACTGAGGATTTCATTCGCTTTTATATGAGCATCCTGTTCGCCGCGATAGTTCTTTGGAGTTCGAAGTAAAAGTGCGATAACACCACCTGGAATAATTCGGTCAAGAGCAACAAGTACATTCTCTCGAAGAGTCATATTTTCAAATAGTCGTGGGTTCTGAAATGTACGAGCTATTCCTGCACGCGCAGCAATATGCGGTGAGCCCCGGCTGCGGCTCCATATTGCAATAACTCCAGTTGCTCCAATAATCCACCCTGCTAGAAGAGCTGACCAACCACGAATACGAATACGAGATTTCCCAGAAGCTAAACGATTGAGAATGTCCTCTGGAATGGTGGGCTGAGACCGTGATAACTCGGCTGCATCTGCCATATCTGATGTGTTTGGCACTGTACTTGGACCGATGCGACGTGCGGTTACAGCAGCTTGTAATTGATTCCTCAGAGACTTTGCTTCTTCAAAGTCATTACACACCACAAGAACATCTCGGCCATCCGCACTAACCACTCGCCATTTTCCCGCTAACCGATCCACGGCTAATTCGGCACGAAAATAACTTCTTAGGCGACGACGTGCAGAATCAAAAGTAAATGATCTATCAAAAACCATACCTCGTTTCACAACCGCTAACCATAAACGATCTATGTCTACTGCCGCTGCTGCGAAGAATAATCCTGAAAGCAGACCGATGCTCATTGCCATCCAAAAAACACCCACACCAAAAGAGTGAGTGAGCCTGCGTCCTCGGAAACGTACTGAACCATTCGTTGGCTCACATTCACCAGTAATACAGTTACAGACAGTTGTTTTTCCTGCTCCTTCCGAGCCAATTAATACAACGAGTTGTCCATCAGAAATATCAAGATCAAGGTCTGTCACTGCGACAAGACCACCAAAACGCATTGATACTCGGTCAATATCAAGAACAGGAATATCCGATGCCTTTGCAGATAACTTCAACTTCACTGTTGTCCTCCATGGAGCTCAGCTGCAAGTTGACGGGAAGGTATCAATCCCTCCGGACGAAAACGCATCACAATGACGAGTACAAGCCCGACCATTGCCAATCTCCATCCACCAAAAGATAGTACTCCTTCGGGAGAATGATTTAGAAGTTGCTGAAGAAGAGCATCGATCCTTGGAAGAATAACCGTATCAAAGCCAACAAGGATCGTCACCCCGACTAATGTTCCTAGAACACTTCCAAGTCCTCCAAGAATAACTGCACACAATATCATCATTGATCGATTGAAATTATAAGCATTCGGATCAGCTGTCGTTGACAACGTTGCGGCATATAGGCACCCTGCTAAGGCTGCAACAGCTGCCGACATAGCGAACGCAGAGAGCTTTGTCTGAGTAGTAGAAATCCCAAGAGAGGACGCTGCTGTGGCATCTTCACGCACCGCAACCCAAGCTCTTCCCAATCGAGAATTTTCTAGTCGCTTCATCGCCCAAACGACTCCAGCAAGAGCAGAGAGCGTGAGCAAGTAAAACCATCTCGGATCCACCATAAAGGCTGTTCCAAGGTCAATATTCATTATTGAGATACCCGCGCCTGGAGGAGGAACAGGATTTAGCCCCTTCATGCCCCCAGTGACCTGTTCAAGATTACGAAGGACCGTTACTACAAACTCACCGAAACCGAGTGTAACAATCGCTAATGCATCACCACGAAGCTGAAGGGTAGGAGTACCCAAAGCAAAACCAATGCCCGCCGCAACAGCAATGCTCAGAACAGTTGCCGCCAACCATCCCATCTGGAATGGGAACACGGGTGCCGTGAGAATGGCCATCGCATACGCTCCTATTCCGAAGAAAGCAGCAATACCGAGATGAAGAAGCCCTGTATATCCGACCATGACGTTCAAGCCTAAGGCAAGAATACAATAAATAAATAAAATGGTGACCTGTCCTCCTAAAGCACCATTGAGTGACGATATTCCAAAAGGAGCCAGTGCAAGAGCAACAAATGCAAAAAGTTCCCAATGTTCCATAAGCCAGTTTTTCAATCGAGACATTACGACATCTCCCGCGCACGTTGTCCCAGCAATCCTTCAGGACGAAATACAAGCACGATCAGTAAGACAACAAACACCGATGCATTTGCCCAACGTTCACCAACATAGGCTGTTGAAAGTGCACAAACCAAGCCCACTGTGAACCCCCCAATGACTGCCCCTCTTAGACTTCCCAAGCCACCAAGCACTGCCGCTGTGATGGCTAAAAATCCTGTACGGAAGCCCATCTGATAACTAATCGTATTCGCTGACAAACCTGTCACCACACTTGCCGCTCCTCCCAAAAAGCCACTGATGAAGAATGTAAGCCCAATGACTTTGTTCACATCGATACCCATGAGTGCGGCCGCAGTACGATCTTCAGTCACTGCTCGTAATGCTTGCCCAAAACGAGTGACACGAACCAAGAGCATAACGAGGGCAATCAAAGGTACGACCACTAATACGACAAGTAAGTCATTCCATGTAAACTGAATAGCTTGAAAACCAAGAAGATTGTCTGATGGCAAGGGCTGTGGAAATGATCTGTCTGGAGCCCCAATCCAGAAAAGACCGATATTCATCGCAATCAGGGACACACCTATAGCCGAAACAAGAGGAGCAAGAGGCGGAGCATTTCTCAAGGGCTGATAGACAAGACGATCGACCACCATACTAAGTAGACCACAGAAAAGCCCACAAAAAATAACAAGTGAATAAATACCAATCCACGTTCCAAGGTGTGGTGGTTGGCTTGTGGAAATAAGGCCCATTGGACCTGCAAGTGAAAGTGCAAGACATGCACTAAGCATAATTAAATCGCCATGTGCAAAATTTATGAATCGAAGAACTCCATAAACCATTGTGTAACCGAGTGCTACAAGGGCTATAAGAGATCCATTCGTAAGCCCTATCACACACTGCTGAAGCAAGAACAGAATGGACACAGCCGCTTCTCCTCAGAATAACTTTTAAGTAGATTGCTACTCACGAATCACTTGATCTAACGTGATTGTCTCGACAAACTCAAAGCGACCCTCCCTCACAACACTCACTGAAAGGGAGTCGAGTGTTGTATCCCCATTTTCATCAAATTCCCATTCCCCAAGCGCTCCATCAAAATTTTCAATCGTGAGCGCTGAGTGAGTTATTTGAGATCGATCCTTACTGCCCACTTCCTTCACCGCGCGCAACACAACTCTTGCAGCCTCGTAACCATACACTGCATACCCCTCTGGGAGTTCACTGTACAAATGCTGATACCGTTCGACAAATGCTGCCCCTTTGCCTGTCAGTCGCTCAGGAGGCAAACCACCAAATGTGACAAAACATCGACCGTCCAACAGCTTTGCTCCAGCCGAGTCAATAAATGCCTTCGACTTACAACCATCGGGGACTAAAAGAGGTACGTCAATTCCAGCACTTGACATATCTTTTGCGAGCTGGCCTCCCTTGCTTTGAACAGAACCTCCAAAATAGATAAGTTCCGGAGATGTCGATTTTACGCTTGTCATGAGTGACTTGAACTGTCGCGTTCTGGGATCAATGGAATCATGCCCGAGAACACGAACATTAATTTCTCGGCAGCGTGCAGCAAATAAATCTGCAATACCTCGACCATACACCTGCCCATCATCGAGTACATAAACTGATTCAAACCCACGTCGTTTTACCCACTCAGCTGAAAGTGCTCCTTGCAGATCATCTGCCGGTACAACACGAGCAAAATTTATAGTCCCTTTGGGACGATACACACCTGGCTCAACCGGCTCACCTAAACCAGGCTTTGTGAGCCCTACAGCGGTTGCAGCAGGAGACACCATTAAGAGATCACCAAAATTCAGAATTGGCATGGATACTTTTGCTGCTCCAGAATTCAGTGTTCCAATGTATGCAACGACGTCTGGGTCCTGAAGAGCCCGACGGGCATTTGCCGCCTCCGCTTCACTGGTCCACTGACCAGCCGCAGCAGTTGAGTTATCAAGGTCGAGATACTCAACTCGGAATATTCCTACATGTCCCTCAATCTCCTCAATCGCCATTCGAATACCACGAACAATCAAGTCGGCTTGTTGTTTATCTACTCCGGTTCTTGGAAGGCTTGAAATAATTCGAATGACTCGAGGATCAGATGAATGGCAACTTATACAAAAACAACTGATACTTATGATCAATGCATAGCCATATGCTTTCCGTAACTTCACGAGCAATCGTGGTATTCTTTTCACAGGCTGAGGCCTACCTATTTTTTGATGAGACGCCATGTGCGATGAATTCTTTGGTTTCGAAAGTCCTCTGGTATTGTCTGTCTTGTAATTTCACGAATTGTGTAATCTTTTTCTATGCACTGCTGTTCGAAATGGAAACGTCTGTAATTTGTTGAGAAGAAGACAACGCCACTGGGAGCAAGATTTTTGGCTACCAAGGCAAGTAACTCAGCATGATCACGTTCTACTTCCCATGTTTTTGTACTTCTTGCTGAACGTGAGAATGTTGGAGGATCCACCACAATCAAGTCAAAGAGAGATTCTTCACGCAAACGTCGATACTCAAGAAAATCACGCACATCATCACGAATGAGGCGGTGTTGTTTAGTCTCCACAAAACTGTTTGCGACGAGATTCGAACGAGCCCAATCAAGATAGGTATTGGAAAGATCAACACTGGTCGTTTCCACTGCACCTCCTGCAGCTGCATACACAGAAAAACTGCCAGTGTAAGAGAAAAGATTCAAAAAGCGCTTGCCCTTTGCCTCCGATCGAATCATAGCTCGAGTCTGCCTGTGATCTAAAAAAAGCCCTGTGTCAAGATAATCCGAAAGATTAACTTCGAACACAAGTCCTCCCTCTCGGACCCTATGAATCACTTTACGACTCTGCAATTTTTGGTATTGATTCCCAAAACGTTGCCTTCGTCGTGCCTTGAGAAAAACACGGCCTGGTACGACGCCTAGCTCTTCAGCGGCAGCTTCCATCATCTTCGACAACCACACGTCATGCTCTATATCAGTTCGCCCATGCGGACGATCATACTCCGCTGCATGCAACCAACCTGCATACATCTCTATGACCAACGGTATCTCAGGAATGTCTCGGTCATAGAGTCGGAATGCCTCTATTTCCTGACGCCTCGCCCACTTAGAAAGGTGTTTAAATCGTTTAGCCAGCCTGCGTCGAAAATCTGCTATCTGATGATCGATTGAACGAGACAGGCGTCTTCCTGAAGGACCTGCGCCAGCCTTCATAGAGGTTGCGCTCTCATCTAACGACGTAGTTTCACTCTGTTTGCATGTCGCATTCTGCACATCCTCCGTGCCACAAATACTAGATTCTTCAGCAATGGTTGGCTTTTCTTTGCTACCTGTTCGGCGCCTGATCTCAACCCCTGTCAAACGACATTGGATTGGTCCGTTTTTCAATGGACGTCGAAATGATGGACGAAGTCCCAACTGTCTCGCAGCTGATATGTCAGCAGCAAGCATCACAGCGTTCCAGCCTCCCCATTGATGCACAAGCCAATCACCAATCCTACGGAACAGAGCAGCCGAACGCGACACTGAGAGTCGTTCTCCATACGGTGGATTGGTAACCACAAGACCTGAATCAGCCTGTGGACAAACTTCTTCAAAGTTTTTTTGCTCGACAAAGATTGACTCTGAAACTCCTGCAGCCTGCGCATTAGCATTTGCAACAAGCACTGCTTGAGGGTCGAGATCACTTCCATAAAAACTATGCGCAGGGCATTGCTTGCGACTCTCCAGTACATCAACAAGACGATTTGCAAGCGATTGATCAAAATCTTGGAATCGAAAAAAGCCATGATCCTGTTGGCGTGCTCGCCATAAACCAGGAGCTATTCTTCCTGATATTGAAGCTGCCTCGATCAAAAAAGTTCCTGATCCACAAAACGGATCAACAAGAGGTAGGTCGCTGCAATTCATACCGTGTGGTTGCCACCAGCCAGCACAACAAAGAATGCCTGCTGCGAGTGATTCCGACAAAGGCGCATCAACACTTTTTAACCTCCAGCCTCGTTGGTGAAGTGATCGTCCTGCAGCATCTCGAAAAACAGTCACCACCTGACCAACTAAATGAATGGAAAGCCGAAGCGTTGCTCCTCGAAGCTGAACACTCGGACGCCTTCTAAATCGCTGCCTGAATTGATCAACAATCGCATCCTTTACAACTTGCGATACATACAAGGAATGCGTAAGGAACGAGTCATGAATCCTAGCATCAACTCGCAGTGAATCTGATGGATCACATTGTTCGGCCCAATCAATGTTCTTGACTGCTTCATAGAGTGCTTCTGGAGAATCCACGCGAAAACGACCGAGTGGTTCAAGAATGCGAATCGCCGTGCGACTTTCAAGCACCGAACGATATAAAACTTCTTTCTCTTGCCCCCGAGGGGCAGAAAACTCAACCGTCCTTCGGCCAACGCGCAGGTCAATCGCTCCCAGATTTTCTAATTCAGTTTTTAGAATCCATTCCAGTCCCTCGAGTGTCCGAGCAGTCATTTTTGGGATCACATGACATTCTGGAGCTGGTAACGGCCGAGGTATTTCAGGAATATGAGGAAACACCATCATGCCCCCTCTCGCGTGCCGCAAGTATCGGGTAGCATCACAGAGTGATCCACAAAATCTCGAATATCTGCTTTCCGAAGACGCCACCAATAGGACGAGGCAAAGCCCGGCCATAAAGCTGACAACCGGCCATTTGGATTGCGATACCACGTGTTACACGGCTGGACAGACAATGGCTCTCGTGAACTCCAAACTGTTCGCTGAAAACGTTTCTGAATGATTTCATTGAATGCGTGCTGCGATTCTGGCCGGACTTCAATCAGCTTCCGTTGCCTTGAATCAAGAATGTTTATGCAGGAAAGGACATATCGAATTTGAGACTCGATCATAAAAATAAGGGAATTATGTCCGAGGCCAGTATTCGGCCCCATGAGCATAAAAAAGTTTGGATATCCATGAACAAGGACTCCATTGAAAGCAGAAGGGCCGGCCACCCATTCATGAGACAACAAACGACCATTCCGACCACGAATATCAATTTCTTCTGCTGGATTGAATGCACGAAAACCTGTAGCCAACACAATTATGTCTACTGGGTGTTTCATTCCATCCCTCGTTAAAATTTTGTTTTGTGTGATCTCTTCAATCTGGCTTGAAATGACACTTACGTTTGACTGTGCCAACGATGGATAATAGTCATCGGAGAGTAACACTCTCTTACACCCCATGGTGTAATGTGGAGTTAACTTTTCACGCAATGCTGGATCATGAATATGGCGATGCAATAACAATCGTGATTGCCGCTGCCAAGCCCCCAGTAACCATGGCCATACTGTAAATCCAAGTGCGATTGCCTCCGATTCAAGAAAAAGCATTTTACGCCACAACTGCTGTGCACCCGGTATGACTTCGAATAGCCAGTGCGCAAATTGAGAAATATTCTTATCATGTCGAGGAAGGACCCACGGAGGGGTCCTTTGAAACACCGAGAGGTGTGACACTCGAGACACAATCGCAGGGATAATCTGAATTGCACTTGCTCCGGTACCCACAACCGCAACTTTCTTTCCCCTCAAATCAAGGTCTTCCGGCCAACGTGATGAGTGAAAACACATTCCATCAAATCGCTCAATGCCGACAAACTGAGGACGATTCGGAATGTGCAATCCTCCAACAGCACTGACCACAATCTCAGCTGTGTATACATTTCCATTTTCCGTCGTGATACGCCAAAGTCGATCAGAATCCAACCAACTTACTTGCACAACCTTTGCGTTAAGTGTCATTCTTTGCTCAAGGTCATGTTTCCTTACTAACTTTTTCAGATATTTGAGAATTTCTGATTGGGGAGCATATGTTCGTGTCCACTTCGAAACCTGATCGAATGAAAATGAATATAGATGAGAAGCAATATCGCATGCACATCCTGGATACGTGTTCTCGCGCCATGTACCGCCAATACCATCAGCTTTCTCAAAAATTGTAAAATCCCTCATCCCCTTCTTTTGAAGACAAATTGCCATGCCGATGCCACCAAAACCAGAGCCAAGGATGGCGATTCGCGTATGAGCAGGAGACAAAGAAGATGTTGCTGTCATGCCGTTAAGGCTACCGAGCCATAAGTGATTCAGGAAATCGATCCTGAATAGACTGAACAGAAAGAGACTCTTTCTGCCGAGCTTCCATTGCTCTCACACAGGCCTCCACAGCGGGCAACGTCGTGATACAGGGAACACCGTACTGCACGCTTGCAGCACGAATACGACCTTCGTCCGTACGCGCACCCTTCCCGCGAGGAGTATTAAAGATTAATTGAACGTCCCCATCTATGAGGTAATCCAGAAGATTAGGGTGACCTTCCTGCAGCTTCTTGACAGTCCTGACTGGGATATTTGACTCCACGAGAGCGCGAGCTGTGCCCTCAGTTGCAATCAACTCAAAACCAAGCTTCACAAGTCTTGGTGCTACTTTTACCATCACAGCTTTGGCTTGAGGGC
>JBDOMS010000151.1:0-2456 GCA_039831735.1 Pirellulales bacterium | reverse complement strand
CTTGCGGTATGGTTGCCAGACCCTCCGTCGACGTCTGGAGGGACACGATGACGTTCTGTGAGAAACAAAAAAGAGGTATTTCTCTTGTTGAATTATTGGCTGTCATGACATCTATCGGCGTTGCGGTCAGTGTGTCGGCTGGGTTTCTTCACACGGGCATGCGGACACAGTCTGCCTCTCGTCAGGATCTCGAGCAGGATCGCGCAGCGATGCGTCTCGCGCGACAATTTCGTGAAGATATTTGGAACGCCATCAGTAGTAACGGGATTGTCGATGAGGTTCATGCGCGCACAGGTCAGACCGGAGCACAGGCGGTAGCACTCATTCAGATACAACATGCCAAAGGTCTTGTTGAATACCAGAGTACGTCCAGTGGTATTGTGCGAATCTACATAAAGAAAGATGGCCGGATGTCACGAGAGGTGTTTGTGCTTGGCTCAATGATACAGTGGAGTGTGCTGAAAGAAAAAGGATATGTTGTGTTGCGGGGGCGTGCTGTCCCGCAACAGAAGATAGGTGCGTATAGACGTCCGAGACGAGTTCAGGATCTCGAAGTGGTTGCGTGTTCCCAAGTGATTCACCGTTCTTTTCAAACTGTTGGAAATGAGAAGGGTTCATGAAAGATATGTGCAGTACGACAGAGCAACGGCGAGGGGTTGTGGTTGTGATGGCTCTTGCATGCATGGCAACATTTTCTCTGATTGCTGCATCGATGCTTCATGGAGCCATGTGGTCTCGATCATTCATCCATAGTGAGCATCATGTCCGGCAAGCTTCGTTGGTTCTTGATGCAGCGTGTCATCAGATTGTTGCGCGTCTTGCAGCGGGTGGTAGTCTGCCTGATAAGACAGTTGTTATTCCCGCAGAAGAGATTTGTGGCAGAGGGGACGCACAGCTCAGCATTGATGACGAGATCAGCGATACTGGCGGTTATCGAATCCGTGTAACGGTCGAGTACCCATTTGAAAGTCAACGACCGGTTCGCCGCTCACGGGACATTGTTTTCAACGCGTCGCACACTACCACTGAAGCAAATGCCACAAACAATAGTTAGTACGTAGCATGAGGAGATCGCAAAATGAAAAGTCATAATCGGAATACCCTGTCTGTTGACACTGCTCCACGTTATGGAGGATTTACCCTCGTTGAATTGCTTGTCGTCATTGCGATCATCGGTATTCTTGTGGGGCTCTTGCTTCCGGCTGTGCAGGCAGCTCGTGAGGCAGCCCGACGATGTAGTTGTGCCAACAATATCACTCAAGTGGGCCTGTCGCTCCATAATCATGAATTTCATCTTGGAACGTTTCCATCTGGAGTGACCAATCCGACTGGTCCCATTCAAAGTGTTGCAGAAGGAAGCCATGTCAGTTGGATCATCCGTATTCTTCCATACCTTGAGCAGGCTGCGCTCGCTCGACATTTTGTAGAAGATGCTGGTGCTTACGGTGAAGAAAACAAACCGATTCGTGAAGCAATCGTCTCCGTTCTTCATTGCCCATCGTCTCCGGAGCCAGAGCGTAGCGATGAGAGTGGAATGTGGATAAGCCACACGACCTATGCAGGGTGTCACCACGATGGTGAAACTGCAATAGATAGCAATAACAACGGTGTATTGTTTTTAAACAGTGAGATTGGATTCGATGACATTGAAGACGGAAGTTCCAATACACTTTTGATTGGGGAGCACTTTATTGAAATTGGTGATCTGGGCTGGGTATCTGGTACACGGGCTACGCTTCGAAATACCTCAAAGATTGAAGAACGTCCTGAAAATTGGAGGCAGAGGGAGGCCCCTGAAGATCCTCTCTATGTTGGGGGATTTGGAAGTTATCATCCAGGGGGTCTGCAGATTGGTTTAGCAGATGGGTCGACGCGAATGCTGTCAAATACGACATCGAAAGAAGTCCTCCACCAGTTGGGCAATCGCAGTGATTGGGAAATCCCAGAGGTACCATAGACGTTGATACACATTGGCATTCCTGGCATTTTGACGCATCGAGTCAGATGATACCTACCGGCACACGATAGAATACGATGAACTAAAATTGATAATGAAAGGACGTTTCATGGTTGGCGTACCAATACTTCGACAGTTCTGGAAAGCAGGAGTTGGAGTCATTCTTGGCCTTCTCCACGTATGTCTGCTGCCAGTATGTGATGCCGAAAAACCAAATGTCATTGTTTTTCTTGTTGACGATATGGGGCCTCTTGATACGTCTGTCCCTTTTATGACAGACGAGAAGGGCGTTCCGCAAAAATACCCATTGAATGATTTTTATCGTACGCCCGGCATGGAACGCCTTGCAGAAACAGGGATCCGATTCAACACGTTTTATTGTATGAGTGTGTGTTCACCGACTCGTACGTCATTGCTGACAGGTCAGAATGCGGCTCGCCATCATGTCACGCAATGGATTCGTTCAGAAGAAAACAATCGAGGGCCGAATGGTCCACCT
>JBDOMS010000408.1:0-2463 GCA_039831735.1 Pirellulales bacterium | reverse complement strand
CCGAAAAGGAAAAGAAGCATTTTGGGCAACTCTTGGATGACACAAAGTCATCAGCGCTTCGTGAAACGGTAGAAGATCTATACTGGTCCCTTATGACAAGCAGAGAGTTTCTTTTTCGGCACTGACTCGCTAAGGAGTCATACCTCCCATGAAAAATAAAATCACTTCTCGCGTTCGTGTGTCTCTTACCGTCACGTTGATCTGCACAAGTATATTCTCTGCCGTTTTCGTGCGCGCTGCTCCTACCTATGAGCATGACATCGCACCTATTCTTAGAACGTACTGTGTTGGCTGTCACAACAGCACGAATGCTGAGGGTCAGTTTTCACTAGAGACCTATGCCTTGCTTCGCCGCGGAGGAGAGTCGTTGGGAGATCCAATTATTCCGCATAACTCCAATGCATCGAAACTTCTTGCTCGCTTACACAGCACTGATGAAGATCACATGCCTCCAAAGACCGAACCTCAGCTGCCACCTGAGGCAATTTCAAAACTTCAGGGCTGGATCAATGCGGGAGCCCATGGCCCAACCATTGATCGATCGATTCGAGAATTGATGCAGACTCCGTATGTGCCTCCCTACACTGGCCAAAAGCCCATTACCGCAATGGCCTACTCACCCACCGGTTCGGTTGCTGTGGGTCGTGAACACGTTGTTGATATCTTTCGCGATACACAAGCATTCCTGCAGAATACTCCTACATTAAAACACTTTTCTCACACGGTTGGCACCGTAATGGCTGCCCACTATGACGCCGTCGGTTCTCGTCTTGTACTTGCAGGCGGTGTCCCCGGAGTCCGTGGAGTTGCTGAAGTTATTGATCTTCATTCCAACACGTCTTTACTCACACTGGCTGATCATAGCGATCTTCTCTATGACGCAGAGTTCTCTCCAGATGGATCACTTTTGGCCACCGCTGGATACGACCGGTCTTTGAAGGTCTGGAACGTTGCCGATGGTTCCCTTTTCTGGGAAAACACCATTCATAACGCCGCAATATTTGATCTCGAGTGGCATCCAAGTGGAGAAATACTTGCCTCAGCCAGTGCGGATGAGACAGTGAAAATCTGGCGTACATCTGATGGCATCCGACTTGACACCTTATCTCAGCCTCAGGGAGAGGTTCTGTGCCTTCAGTTTTCCAACGATGGTCAACGTCTGTTCGCAGCTGGTCAGGATAAGCGCATTTATGCTTGGAAAATATCCTCTCTCAAGACACCTGCCATTAACCCCGTGATATTGTCGTGTTTTGCACACGAGGCATCTATCACAGTCATCAGCATTTCTCCACAAGGCGATCATCTCATAAGTGCTGCTGAAGATGGCTCACTTACTCGGTGGAGGCTTCCTGACCTGATGCCCGATCACAACTTTGCGAATCAGGGTGATGTGGTCAGCGTGATGTGTGAAACAGAGAAAGGTCTTCTTCTGGGACTTCTTGATGGTACCACACGAATGGTAGATATACGTCAGCCGCCGAACACGAAGCCTACTTCCGTGGACATGCCAGACATGGTACGAAGCGCCGCTCTCCAAAGAAACTCACCGACTACCAAAACAACTGAGGAGGAAGACAATGACATGCCATCGCAGGCGCAACGCATTCAATGGCCTGCCGTTATCACAGGTGACATCCAGCGGCATGGGGATGCAGACTGCTTTCGATTTCATGCCAAACGTGGAGAGCCGATTCTCTTTGAGGTTGATGCCGCCCAATCTCAATCGAAACTTGATTCAAAAATTGAGATTCTTGATGGAGATGGAAATCAACTGACTCGCCTTGTACTCCAGGCTACACGTGACTCCTGGTTTACCTTTCGCGGAAAGGACTCCTCTCAATCAAACGACTTTCGTGTGCATAATTGGCGAGAAATGGAATTAGATGAGTATCTATTTGCTGGGGGGGAGGTTGTTCGACTCTGGTTCTATCCACGCGGCCCGGATTCCGGCTTCAACGTGTATCCTGGTTTCGGTAAACGTCATACTTTTTTTGATACAACATCTGTCACGCATGCATTGAATGAACCAGCATGGATCGTGCGACCTTTGCCCGTGGGTACCAATCCATCTCCAAATGGTCTTCCATCATTTCCTATTTATTGGGAAAATGATGATGAATCTCAAAATCGACTCGGGGTTGATTCACAGTTGATTTTCACGCCGCCTAAGACTGGTGAGTACATCGTCCGTATCACGGATACCCGTGGATTTGGGGGTACAACAGATCTGCCATCAAATTATCACTACAGCCTCACAGCAAGGCTACCGCGACCATCCTTCAGTATTTCAGTTGGAGGGAAGAACCCAAAAGTCGGTCGTGGGGGCAGCCAGGAGACTACGTTCACAGCCGAGCGTATTGAAGGATACTCCGGACCGATTCGTATCGAAGTAAACAATCTTCCAACTGGTCTGATGTTCCATGGACCGATTGAAATCGAAGAAGATCAGTTTCGTGCAGTTGG
>JBDOMS010000318.1:0-2464 GCA_039831735.1 Pirellulales bacterium | reverse complement strand
GATATCGTGGAAAACCATTCAGCGGCGGTTAGGAATACTGCTGGTCGTATTCAGTGTATGTGTACTTATGATACCCAGGCTTCATGCGGATGAGATTCGCTTTGGACGAAAAAAGCCGCTTCAAAAACCTGATCAGGCCATACGGCTGGCTTCATACAACGTCTTGAATCTTTTTGACGCAAAAGATGACCCCAGTCTTCAAGGAGAGTTCGATGATATCCTCATGACAACATCCCAAGACCGATGTGCATGTCTGGCTCAAGTGATTCGAGACATCGACGCGGATGTACTGTGTCTGCAGGAAGTTGAAAGTGAAGAAGCACTCCGTTGGTTTCGAGATACGTTTCTTCCAGATATGAACTATCAGTACGTGGCTAGTCGAGATGTCGGGTATTACCGGGGGATTGAGCAGAGCATCCTCAGTCGATTTCCATTGTCTAATATCACAACATGGGTTGATGAAGATCTGTCTGATATGGAAGCTGCAAAAAGAGGCGAAGGGTGGACACAGGATGGTGAGATGCCAACGAGGTTTCAGCGGAGTCCCTTGATGGTGGATGTTGTTGTACCCGGTACGGGTGCTTTGGAGGATTATCATTTCACCGTGGTCGTCATTCACCATAAATCCGGTGGGTTTCAACGACAGCGAGAAAGTGAGGCGCTTCAATTGGTCGACCTTTTAGACAAGCGATTAGCACAAAAGCCCAATATGAATCTCCTCGTCGTGGGTGACTACAATGCCGGCCCTTTTGATAAGTCACTGGCGGTCTATAAGGACGCTGGGTATGTAAATGCGTATAACCACCGATGGATCCGCACAGGAGATACGCGTAATTTGTTTCGCACGCATGAGTCAAATCGTGTGCTTGACTATATGATGTTTCACCCAAATGTGGATTCTGAGGTCGTTGAGAACAGTTTCCAAGTGGTCGGCACGCTATTTCCTGGTGACTCGTATGACTATCGAAAAGATCAGCCCCCGTCAGGCTATGCGGCAGACCACTATCCTTTGGTGATCGACATTCTTCCTCGCGATACAGCGAACTGATTTTTTTGGTGTGCGTTGGATAAACCGTTTTACTTTTTTTTGTTGGCTGCATAGGCGAAGTCACGCACTTGAAAATGCCCAGATGCAAATGACAGTGTGATCTGAGTTTTTTCTCGCTTCATTGCAGGGTGTGTGAGTTCTGTTTGAAACTCGCCAATGGTGATCGTCGCAGTCTCCCCGTGAAGCGATACGCGAACGGTTGTCCACGTGTTATTGAGGGTGCCGAGCATCGGGAAGCCCTCTGGCTGAAAAGAGTCCCCCTTGTTGTCTTTTGATGATTTTTCAGCCCAGGCAATCATTCGGGATGTTCCTTTTTTCTGGAAAGGTGTCATACCTTTTTCTGGATCAATCAACGATATTCGAAAGACGTGTCCATCACCATTGAGTGTAAAAACAACTCGCTGGCATTCAGAAGGATGCATGTCAAAGGAGGTGGTTCCTTGTGAGCAATCAACAGTCCATTTCAGTATTGGGCCATGATTTGCGTACTTCTTGTAGAGTTCCGGGTCGGCAACGACTGATGCCATGCCATCGTGAAACTGCCAGTCGCCCCGCTCTGCTTCTCGTTGTGGATGGTCACTTGATGCAAACGCATCAAGCACGTCCATACCAAACAGAGGTGTGGTGAGAAAATGGATTGAAACAACACAGGTGATAACGAGTCGTAGCATTTGTCACTCCGCAGACAATCAAGGGGGACACACTGATCTGAATCGAGACACGAAAATACAGATATTAAGGGTTCTTTAAGTGAGCGATGAGAAAGGCCGTTGGGCTGTCATGTTTCACCTCAGGAGCACCGGGGTAGACGAGTTCACAAACGACGCCCTTTGCCTCACAGTGTTCCTGAAGTTTGACTCCAAAGTTGGAGGTATGCGTGGGGTCTTTTTGTTCATTTCCAAGGGACGGTGGTGATCCGTATGCCAGATAGATTGGAGGATCGTCTTCTGTCACCAGTGCGTACGGGGAATACTCTGTAATCCAATGTTGAATCGTATTTCGTTCTTTGAGGAATTCCTGAAAAGATGAATATCCAAAGGCATGTCCGCCATAGCGACTATTTGGGGTCCACTCCACCATCTGTTGAGGGTCCAAGGTGGTTTGTGCTCCCATGACGGCGGCACAGGAAAGCCGTGAAGATTCGCGGGAGAGCGGATCTGGGCTGTTGGGCTCTGATACATCATCGTGGAAGGCAAGCCAGAGGCTGGAACATGCACCGGCTGAGCCACCAGCAGCACCAATCCGAACTTTGTCCAGATTCCATTCATTGGCTTTGCTTCGGACAAACTGAATGGCTCGGGCGGCATCATAAAGCGGTGCCTTGACTGGTGGTTTTTCTGTATCCGTCACGTATCGATAATTGATTGCGACAATTGATATGCCTGCCGTCAATAAGGCGTTTGTATCGACAAATCT
>JBDOMS010000440.1:0-2469 GCA_039831735.1 Pirellulales bacterium | reverse complement strand
CAATAGTGATGGTCTGGTGATTTTTTCTTCGTAGACGGACGCTGTCTGCTGCTCCATCACGTGCTTCAACTCGAATAGATTGACCAGGTTTTAAATCGTGCTGTTCGAGAAATCTTAGAAATAGCTTGTCTTGATCAACAACTCGAATAACTTTTACCTCAGTATCTAGAGGACATGTCAGAAGACTTTGTGTCCTTTGTGGTTTTAAGGATCCTTTCGAGTCAGGAATCGGATCTCCATGAGGATCGGTAGCTGGACGACCTAACATTTCGTCCATTCGGTCAACCAGACGATCTGATACAGCATGCTCAAGCTGTTCGGCATCCTCGTGAACTTCGTCCCATTTCAGTCCCATCACGTTGACCAAAAAAAGCTCGATGAGTCGGTGTCTACGTAGTACTAGGGTCGCAAGTTTCTTACCAGCGAACGTAAGCATGACACCTGTGTAGGGTTCGTATTCCACTAGCCCAGATTCAGCCAGTGCCTTGACCATTGTTGTCGCCGTACCAGGAGAAACATCTAATGCCGTTGCAAGTTGACCCATTGGCAGGAGTCGTTGTTTAGGCTCTAGTCCTGCAGTGCCTTGGTAAATGGCTTTGAGATAGTTTTCAACAGTGCTTGATGGGAACATTGCTTCTGTCAGTTTAACCGACCATTACGAGTCAAACCATTGACTTTTGTCTCTCATGTATATAATTTTGACTAATCAAAATGAGCTGGAGACTTATTAATCGAAGAAAATGGCTTCATCTGACCGGTCTAGGTTCGCTGGTTAGCGGACTACTTCAGGGCACTCGACTTGCTGGACAGACACCTAAGAGCCAAAGTCCTTTATCCGAAAAACATACGGCTGGGGCAATGGGCACTGTTGGCCAGTTGTCGTCAATGGATTTTAGTCCCACAAATTTTCTTCGGAGTTGGAATTTTTCTGACATGCCGTTACCTGATCGGGATCAGTGCTATCGCGAGACGCCAAGACCAGACGGTACATTGTTTCGGGAATATGAACTCTATGCTACCGATCGTGAGATAGAGATTGCGCCTGGAATTTTCTTCCCTGCCTGGACTTTCAATGGACAGGTTCCTGGTCCTACACTGAGAGCAACAGAAGGAGATCGAATTCGAATCAATTTTAAAAATCTTGGTTCACACCCCCACACTATCCATTTTCATGGTTGGCATCCACCGGCGATGGACGGTTCGTTGCCAGGTCAAGAAGTTGAACCTGGAAAGACATTTGTTTACGAATTTGACGCAGAGCCATTTGGTTTACATTTGTATCATTGTCATGCGGTGCCTTTGAAACGCCATATCCATAAAGGTTTGTACGGCACATTCATCGTAGATCCAAAATCAAAAAGAAAAGTGGCTGATGAAATGGTTATGGTGATGAACGCTTTTGATTCTAACTTTGATACAGAGAACGAAGTTTACGCTGTTAACACAGTAGCAAATGCGTATATGCGTGAGCCAATACGAATTCATGTGGGACAGCTGGTGCGCATCTACTTAGTTAACTTGACAGAATTTGATTTGATTAACAGCTTACACCTGCACGGCATGTTTTTTGATGTGTACCCGACTGGCACATCACTCCAACCATCACTGAACACGGATACGCTTATGTTGTGTAAAGGTGACAGGGCCATTATCGAGACCACTTTTCGTTATCCAGGTGATTTTATGTTTCACGCCCATCAGAGTGAATTCGCCGAGCTGGGGTGGATGGGACTCTTCCGGGCTGAGGAACAGCATGATGTCGCCTAATCAAATGATAGATGGAATGATGTGTTCGGCACAGGCATTGGTTTTCTTGTTAGCACAGGGGTAGGGATTTTTCTGTGAAACACGATTTTCGTAATAATTTTTTTCTAGCGCTGGTGCCACTAGTGCTTCTTGGTTGTGTCCTTGCTTTGCTTATTTGGTCATCTTCTACAGAAACTTTTCGGGCTGCCGGCACACCACCTGTTGAGCAATTAACATTCCAGCGTGTCGTGTTGGATGATGATGGCATTGTGGCAACAGTACTCAATGATGGCGCAGATTCAGTCACGATTGCCCAGGTGCAGGTAGATGATGCTTTTTGGATGTTTGAGGCTAGCAATGGACAAGTCATTAGTCATCTTGGTCGTACGACATTGCGTATTCCCTATCCTTGGGTGGAAGGAGAAGCACATCTACTGAGAGTCCTGACTTCGACAGGTGCAACATTTGATTACGTAATATCTGTAGCTGTAGAAACACCAAAGCCCAGTGTTCGATTATTTGGAGTTTTTGCGTTGATTGGGATCTATGTTGGTGTGTTACCAGTAGCAATTGGCTTGTTATGGTTTCCTTTTTTGGTACAACTTTCTTCCAAAAGCATGGATTCAGCCTGGGCCCGTGTGTGACGTTCGCGAGTTGCTTCAACTTGTTCTTGGAGCACGCGCAATCGTCGTTCATCGTCATCTGCTTGTTGACGAATTGTAG